>NZ_JBATWY010000076.1:0-55515 GCF_049672945.1 Haloferula sp.
CCGCCTCGCGGCGACGCAGTTACTTCCAGTTCTCAGCCCGGATGCGCCCGAGGCTGGCCGGAGTCTCCCACTCCGAAGGGTGTTGGCGCTTCGCGGCGCACGAGGAGCGACGCCCCCGTCGCTCAAAGGAGAGGTGCTGTCTCGAATTCAGAGCTTGCATCACCACCGCAGGCCTCACCAACGCGATCGTATCGCCTCAAGAGAAAAGGGTTCCGATCACAGAATCGGCAACCGGTTCCGACCAAACAAGAAACCGGAAGACCCTCCTCCCCCAGTTCCTCGGCGCGGTGAACGATAAGCTACTCAAAGGAGTTCTCTCTTTCGACATCACCTCCGGCGACCTCTGGCCAGGCCTTGCATCCTGAAAAACCATCAAGCGTCCGCCAGCCAATTCCCATCATCGCCAGGGATGATGATCCTACGCGGAGAATCGATTTCATTTTGAACCCAAAGCCTGTCAGTCTGCTCGCCGTGATGCCTGACGCCGTCCCGACCAAACGCGATCCAAGACCCCTGTTCGCCGGGCTGTTAGGATCCTACCTCTTGCTCGGCTGGCTGGCCTGGGGAATCGATAGGCAGCCGCTTCAGGCAATCACGACGGTCGGCGTGGCGGTGCTCGCCGACCTGCTTTTCAATCGCTGGCTGCGCCCGGATCACGGCGGTTTTCCATGGTCGGGCCTGATCACGGGCTTCGGTCTCTGCCTGTTGCTCAACTTCGGCGCAAACCCTTGGCTTCCCGTCCTTCCCGCGGTGGTGGGCATCGCATCGAAAACCCTCTTCTCGATCAAGGGCCGCCACTTTTTCAATCCCGGCCTGTTCGGCCTGATCGTCGGCATGTGGCTGAGCGGCGGCATGCTTTCGCCCTCTCCCGCCTACCAGTGGGGCGGTGGCGCGGCAGCGCTGTTCGTGATCGCAGCGCTCGGACTGGTCTTCAGCTTCCCCCATCTGAAGGCCAAGCCGCTGGTAGCCTGGTTCATCGGGCTCTACCTGATCCAGACCTGCCTGCGCGCCTGGGTGCTGCGACATCACTTACCGGCCGAAGCAGTATTGCTCGGTTCGCTGACCTCGCCGGCCTTCTTCCTCTTCGCCTTCTACATGCTCACCGATCCGGCGACCACCCCGCGCAAGCCGCTCGGCCAGTTCCTGTTCGCGCTCGCGGTGGTGGTGATCGACCTGGTCCTGCACTTCCGCCAGAGCTACTCGACGCTGTTCCCGGCGCTGTTCGCCGTTCAGGGCGGGATCTATCTTTACCATTTCGTGCGTGGTTTCGAATTCCGGACCCAACTCCCCCGCCTCACTGCAACTGCAGCTGTAGCACTGCTGACCGTGCCGATACTTCGGACCGGCGATCCCGCCAACGCGGCAACGGAGCTCCGCTTCGAGGAAAAGGACATGGGACTCGAAGCAGAAATGAGCGGTTTGTTAGATGATGTTGATTCACGCGTCGCACACATTGCGAAGTGGATCCTCTCCGTCGGCGATGCGGTCGCGGTGGCGGATGTCGACAACGATGGCTGGCAGGACATCTTTCTCACTTACCCGATGAAGTCCGGTGAAAAGCGAGCCGCGCTGATGCTCAACCGCGGCGGCGAAGGCTTCGAGCGGCTGGCGATTCCCGATCTCGAACGTTTTTCCGATCCAGCTCGTTATGGGCTCCCCTCGAGCGCGACCTTTGCCGACGTGGACAACGACGGCGATGCCGATCTTTTCGTCGGCGTGGGCTACGGCGAGTCACGGCTTCTCATCAATCAGCTGAGCGAAAGCGGCAAGCTGGAGTTCCGCGATGAGACCGAGCTCCGCGGCATCAGCGGCCATACCGTCTGCCTGTCGGCAGCCTTCTTCGATCCCGACCGAGATGGCGACCTCGATCTCTTCGTCTGCAACGCCATGAACCCCTACCTCGCCGACTACGACCAGCCGACCCCACTCAACCCCTTCGTGCTTCCTTCGGCCGAGTTCGCAGGCGACCGCCGGATGTTTCATTTCATGCACGCGAGCTGGCACAACGCCACGAATGGCGGGCTCAACCGCTTTTACCGCAACCTTGGTGACGGTCGCTTCGAGGAACTCGATCCTGCCGCCACGGGACTGGACGAAACGCACTGGTCGCTGGCGGTGAACACGGCCGACTTCGATGGCGACGGCTGGCAAGACCTCTACGTGGCCTCCGATTTCGGCCCGGACGACATCTACCGCAACCTCGGAGGTTGTCGTTTTGAAAGGATCAGCGGCACGCTCGCCGGATCACTGGGGCGCGATACTTACAAGGGCATGAACGCCACCGTCGCGGACTTCGATGGCGACGGTCGACCGGACGTGCAAGTCTCAAACGTCCACGCGCCGCTCCAGGCAGAGGGCAGCCTGCTGTGGATCAACCGCAGCACTCCCGGACACCTGACGATGAAAAACGAAGCCGTCAAACGCGGTGCGCTCAACGCCCATCGCTTCGGCTGGGGTGCGGCAGCCGGTGACATCGATCTCGACGGCTGGCCGGACCTCGTCCAGTGCAACGGCATGGTCGACGACCACATCGACCGCCGATTCGAGGAGCCGAAAGACTACTGGTATGCGAATGCCAACCTCGCACGGACCGGACCCGAGGTCCACGCCTACGCCGACCGCTGGGGCGACCTGCGCGGCTATTCGATCTGGGGAAGCCAGCGCATGCGGCTGCTGCTGAACCGCGGTGGAGACTTCGCCGATGCCGCCACCACCGCCGGCCTCGATCGTCCGGGAAACACCCGCGGTGCGGTGCTCGTCGACTTCGACCGCGATGGCGACCTCGACCTGCTGGTGACCCGCCAGTTCGATTCAGCGATCTACTATGAAAACCGTGGTAAACCTTCATCCGGCTGGTTGGCGGTGCACTTGGTCGGTGACGGCCACAAGGTCGCACGCGATGCGATCGGCACCCGCGTCAGCGTGGACGGCCGCGTCCAGTGGGTGACGAATATTTCCGGCTTCGCCGCCCAGCAGGGCCATGAACTCCACTTCGCCGCCGGCACGGATCCGGTCGAAATCGAAGTGCTGTGGCCGGATGGCAGCCATTGGAAAGGCAGCTCGACCACCCGCCGGAAAGTCACGATCAAACGCGAAACGGAGGGCGAGGTGGTGCGCCGATGAGAACGATCAGCGGACAAACGCTCGACCTGAAAAGCTCGCAGAACCCGCGGGCAGTGCGTGACGAACTGTCGGCAGGCATCGAAGATCAAGTGCAGGCACTCCACCATCTCAGCGGCTGGCACCGCAGCCGTGAGCTGCTTTTCTTCATCGCTCTATATGGGCTTGGAGCACTGACGATGGTGCTGGGAAACGGCCACTGGGTGATCTCGGCGGCAGCGGTCGCGATCATGGGGCTGGCGATGAACTCGAGCGGCCTTTTCATCCACGAGGGCCTGCATGGATTGCTTTGGAACGGACGCCGGACGAATCGCCTGCTTTCGTTTCTCGTCGGCATTCCCAGCCTGATGTCGGCATCGGCCTACCGCGTGACCCACACCTACCACCACTTCGAGCTCGGCAAGGCGCGCGACTTGGGAACCTACAGGCAGCATGCCCGAAGCCGTTTGCTCGTCTGGCTCGCCTACTTCGCGCAACTGATCGCCGGGTCGCTGATCTACGTTTTGATGGTGCCGGTCTTCGCCTGGCGTTTCTCCTCGAAGCGCGCCCGCCTGAGCATCATCGTCGAGTACGCAGCAATCCTTGGCATTCTGGCAATCGTGGGTGTGATTGTTGAAACGCAGGTGATCGTGAAGTTCTGGCTGCTGCCGCTGCTGGTGATGAACTTTCTAACAAACCTGCGGGGTCTGGCCTCCCACGCACTCGGCGATGTCGAGAACATCTACCTCGCCAGTCGCACCGTGATGTCGCCGCGCTGGGTTTCGTGGCTGCTGCTGCACGAGAACTTTCACCTCGAGCACCATCTGTTTCCCAAAGTACCGAGCTACCACCTCTCCGAACTGCATCGCCTGATCTGGCCGCGCCTTCCCAATGCCCTGAAGTCGGAATCATACGGCAGCTTCCTCAAGCAGTTCGCCAAAGCCGCCCTGCGACTCGATCTCCAACCACTCGGCGTCGTGACGCCGGCGAGCGAAAAGAAACCCGGATGAAGGAACACTGGTACATCGCCTGCCGTTCGCGGCAACTCGGGAAGGAGCCGCTGGCACGGACGGTCCACGGCACGGCGCTGGTGCTATTCCGCGATCAGGACGGCAGGGCTGCCTGCCTGCGCGACCGCTGTGCCCACCGCAACATGGCGCTTTCCCGCGGCAAGGTCACCGGCAAGGGTCTGCGCTGCGCCTACCACGGCTGGACCTGGGCTGGCGACGGCCATTGCGCCGACATCCCGGCATCGTGCGATGGTTGTGAGTCGCACGCAAAGCTGCGGGTCGCGGCATTTCCGACCGTGGAAAAGCAGGGTTTCGTTTGGATCTGGACCGGCGCGGCGGAACCCGGGGGAGCACCGCTCGATTTTCCGCGCTTCGACGAAGCCGGCTGGCATCACTGGGTGATGGAGCGGCGTTTCGAAGGCCATGCCTTCCACTGCGTCGAAAACTTCCTCGATGTCCCCCACACCGCGCACGTTCATCGCGGACTGTTCCGTGGCGAGGAAACCAAGGAGGTCGAAATCGAGATTCGGGGCGGTGAGGACTGGATCGAGGCGGAGTTCATCAACGAAGCGAGAATGGACTCGCTGATCGGTCGGATGCTCGTGCCCGATGGTGAGTCGATCCATCATGTCGACCGTTTCCAACTGCCCTATGTAACCCGGGTCGATTACCGCATGAGTGAGCGTCGGCAATACATCGTGATGAGCCAATGCACGCCGGTGACGGAAACAGAGACCCGGGTCTACACTTACATGGCCTATCGTTTCGAACCGCTCGGCGCGCTCGTGCGGCTGGCATTTGAACCGATCTCGCACCTGATCCTGAACCAGGATGTGAAGATCATTCGCGAACAGACCAAGGACATCGCACGCGATGGCGGAGCGCGCTTTGTCTATCATGAAACCGATGCGATCGCGCGTGGCATCCGGGCGCTGCTCGATGGCAAGTCACTCGCACACCAAGCGGTGGAAAGGAGGAAGCTGCGCGTATGAAGGAGGCTGGCGAACTGGTCGGACGCGGCGGCTCGTTGCTGTTGGCAGGTGTCGGCGTGGCTCTGGCAGGGGGTGTCTGGTGGCGACAAAACCGGGGCGGCGCACCGGGTGGCGGCATCTCGGCGGCCAAGGCGGCTTGGCTCGCCTATGCCATCGTACTCTGGATTCTGCTGCCACTCCTTCTTCTCCAGGCTGGTCTGCCGTTCGTCCTGCTCGCGGCCTCGATGGTTCTGCGCGCGGCGATTGAGATCCCGCTCTGTGCCACTGGCCGATGGCGGGTCGCCTATGGTGTCGGCCACGACGTTTTCCATCTGCTCTTGCTGGGTTTCGTTTCGTGGCAGATGCCGGTCCCGGGCCTCGCGCCGTGGGTTGCTCTGACGGCAGTGTCACTGCTCTGCGAATTGTGCTTCGTCCGCTGGTTCGTCAAGGCGACCGGCGGACCAAAGGAGGGTGTTTTCTACGTGCCGCCCGGCCGCGAATCCCGCTGGATCCACCGCTGGACCGCCGCCCTGCTGGTACCGCAACTTACGTTCCTTCTCCTCATCCTTCTCCACAACTTCCGATGATTCCACTGAGTTCACGAACGGTCGCTATCGACGATCTAACCGATGATGAAAAGTCGCGCATGTTCGAGCTTTTCGGAGCGGCCTACGACTGCGTGTCCGAGCCCCGCTTTCGGGATGACCTTGCGTGGAAAGACGAGGTGATCCTGTTGGTCGATGCCTGCGATGTGATTCAGGGGTTCACCACCTTGGCCTTCAATCCGAAAGGATTCCGCCACGAACTCGGTGACCTGCTTTTCTCCGGCGACACGATCATCGACCCCGCTCACTGGGGAAGCAGCGAACTTGTGCGGGCCTTCTGCGAACGCGCCGGACGCTGGCGTGCGCATCATGAGAGACGGCTGTTCTGGATGCTGATTTCGAAAGGACACCGCACCTTCCTGTTCCTGCCGCTCTACGCAAAACGCTTCCATCCGAATCCGAGCTCCAACGAAAACGAGTTTCGCGAGGTCGCAACGACCGCGGCGCGGCATCTGTTCGCAGAGGCCTGGTGCGCAGCGGATGGCGTGATCCGCTTTCCCGAAGCAATCGGCCAGCTCAAGCCGGAACTCGCCGACGGCAGCCATCGGCGCGAAGGCAAACGGATGGTGCGCTTCTTCCTCGAACGCAATCCGGGTTTCGCGCATGGCGACGAACTCGTCTGCCTGACCGAACTCTCACCATCCAACCTCAAACGCGCCGCACTCGGCGGCTACCTCCAGGGATCATGCACGAAGGCCGGACACTCCTGAATCGACTGGCAAAGTACCCGCTGCCGGAACACCTCGATCCGGTGGCGCGCTACGTCCGCCCGAATGAAAACACCGCCTTCGGGCGCGAGCACACCTTCGCATCCGTGCGCAGCTATGGGGATTTCGTCCAAGCCGTTCCCTTGCACGACTACGATGACCTCAAGCCGTGGATCGAGCGCTCGCATGCGGGCGAATCCGAGGTGCTGACCGCGGAGTCACCCATTGGCTTCGAGCTGACTTCCGGCAGTTCCAGTGGCGCGAAAGCCATTCCGGTGACGCCGGGATTTCAGCGCGAAATGGCGATGGCGCTCGGCAGCTGGATGGCATCATGGCGGGCACGCTGGCCGGAGGTTTTCGAAGGCCCCGCCTACTGGTCGGTCTCACCACGACTCGGCGAGGGACGACGAACGCCGGGCGGACTTCCACTCGGCTTCGAGAGTGACGGCGCCTATTTTCCCGGTGACATCGCCGAAGCTCTCGGGAGCTGGCTGGTCACACCCGACATCGAAAACGGTGAACTTTTCTCCGCCACCGCGAAAGCGCTGCTCGACTGCCCCGAACTGCGTTCGGTGTCCGTCTGGAGTCCGACTTTCTTGCTCCGTATCGACGAAGCTCTGCCGGGAAATGCCACCTGGGCCGAACGCTGGCCCGAGTTGCGGGTGGTAAGTTGCTGGGCCGACGCACAGGCGGCGATGTGGACCGGACGTCTACGCGAATGTCTCGGCGAGAGTGTCGTATTGGAACCCAAAGGCCTGCTGGCTACCGAAGGCGTCTCCACTATTCCAAAGGGTCGCGGCGCGCGGCTGGCGAAAGGTGTGCACCTGCACGAATTCCTTGATCTCGAAGATGGGAACTGCCACCGCGAACCTGCGCCCGGACGCCCCTTCGAAGTGATTCTAACAACCGCAGCGGGGCTCTATCGCTACCGAACAGGAGATCTCGTCGAGATCGATGGTGATGGCATCGTTCGCTTTCTTGGTCGTCGCGGTGGCGTGTCGGATCTCGTCGGAGAAAAACTCTCACCCAGCGAAGTAACAGCGGCCTTCCGTAACACAAACAAGTCGGGTTTCGTGCGCGTGCAGCACGACCGTTGCCGCTACGAGGTCTGGTCGACGGATGCCCATGGAAAGGTGATCGATCAGCTTAAGAAGAACCCGCATCTGCGCGCTGCAGTGAGCAACGGGCAGCTTCAGGTGGAAGCCGGTGGCCTCCTTCCAGACAATTGGGAATCAGAAGCATCCGCCTTGCTGGCGCGAAAGCGGGGCAGCCGCGAGGGCGATGTGAAATTGCCGGTGATCGAGCACGGAGAATTGAGCGGACTATGGCAAAGCTGATCTATCGCCGAGCGGAGCCGGAAGACTCCGAAGCCTTGTGCGACCTGCTGCGGCGAACGCCGATGGGTTCGCGGATCCGGGTCACGCAGGAACGGGTTGGTGACTTTTTCACCAGCGCCGCAGTGCAGTCCGAGGAACCGGAAGTCCGGGCTGCATTCGAACGAGCTACTGGAAACGCCGTAGGTCTATTCTCTGCAGGTGCCAGCCGGGTCTTTCTCAACGGTTCATTGCAGCGCGTCCGCTACCTCTCCGATCTCCGGATCGACGAAGCCTACCGCAAGGGCACCTTGCTCGCGCGGGGTTACCGCTTGCTTCGCGACGAGGTTTTTTCAGACGGCGAATGGGCACGAACATTGATTCTCGAGGACAATGGCGAAGCGGCGCAAATCCTCACGGATGGTCGTGCCGGGCTACCCGAGTATCACCCTTGCGGCACCTACTTGAGCTGGTTTCTCGCGCGGCAACGGGTCTCCGGCTCAGCCACGGGCATATCCACCCGATGGGCCGAAGCGGGTGACCAGGCGCTGATGCGCAGCTTTTTCCAAGAGGTCGGCCCGGATGCGGAGTTCACCCGCTGGGACGATTTTCATCCTGTTGAAGGCGTCCGCCGACTTCTCGCTTTTCGCGACGGCGGACTGGTCGGCCTGCTGGGCGTCCGCGACACCTCATCCTTTCGGAGGACGCGTATCACGAGCTACAACCACACCATCAGAGTGGCGCGACCTTTTTACAATAGCTGGGCAAAGCTGCACGGGCTGCCCCGACTTCCACCCGCCGGTGGCTTTCTATCACCCAAAGCCCTCGGTCCGGTACTCTGCCACGAACGCGATCCCGCCATTCTCCGAACAATGCTTGCCGAAGTCCTGTCGGAAAGCGGACTCCATGCGATCGGTCTCGATGCCGCTGATCCGCTGGTTGCAGCGCTGGAGGGCTTGAAAGCCTGGAAGACGCGGGCCGGCCACTATCTCGTCGGATTCAGCGGAGAACCGCCCGAGCTGAAACGTCCGTTCTCTTTCGACTTCGCCCATCTGTGATCGGCAGGTTTCGACAGCCGCGCATCCTTCCCGCTTTTCCTGCTCCCCCATCCGCGACAAGCTGCTAGTCTCCGACCCAGATGGCCGAAACCTCCCGCCTCTTCACCAAAGGCTTCCTTTCCCTGACGATCGCCCAGTTCTTCGGCGCGGTGAATGACAACCTGCTCAAGGGGGTGCTCTCCTTTGCCGTCGCCTCCGGCGGGCTCTGGTCCGGACAACTCGGCGCGGGCGGCCAAGGCTACGTCGGCCTCTGCTTGACGATCCCCTTCATCCTTTTGTCCGGGTTCGCTGGCCAACTTGCCGACCGCACCAGCAAACGCCGCATCACCGTTCTGGTAAAAATCGCGGAAGTTTTCATCGCGCTCATTGGCTTTGCGGGTTTCCTCATGGGAAACCTTTGGCTGACCCTCGCGGCACTCCTCATCCTCGCCATCCAGAGCTCCTTTTTCGGCCCAGCCAAATACGGCATGATTCCCGAACTCGTCGGCAAGGAGCAACTCAGCCAGGCGAACGGCTCGATCAACATGTTCACCAACCTCGCCGTCATTGCGGGCACTCTGGCAGCCGGTCCCGTCTACAGCTTCTATGCCCCCGAGCCCGGTTCAAGCCTTTCCCCAATGCTCTGGCTACCCGGTGTCGCGATGCTTCTAACAGCCATCCTCGGGCTCATCGTCGCACTTCCCATCCCGAAGCTTGAGGCCATGGATCCTGAACTTAAAATCAACTGGAATCCCTTCAGCGTTTATTACCACGCCGTCCGCGACATGGCAGGCAGCCACCTTCTCCTCGTCGCCTCAGCATGGGCCTTTTTCTACATGATCGGCATGCTCGCGATCCTGATCCTCCCCGACTATCGCGACCTTCTCCAAGTCACGCCGACGAAAGCCAGCATTCTCCTTGGAATCCTCGGCATCTCCATCGGGATCGGCAGTGTCAGTGCCGGACTCATCTCAGGAAAGCACATCGAGCCCCGACTCATTCCGGTCGGTGCCGTCGGCATGACCCTCTTCTTCGCCCTGCTCGGTCTCACACCTCTCAACTTCACCCTCGTCGCCATCCTCCTTGCCGGAGCCGGTATCTTCGCCGGCTTCTACATCGTCCCGCTCCAAGCGCTGCTCCAGCACCTCTCGCCCGACGACGAACGTGGCCGCTTTCTCGGCACCGCCAACGCTCTCTCTTTCATCGCCAGCTCGCTCGGCTCTCTTATCTTCCTCGCCGCCCGCTCCCATTTTCAACTCGCGTCAAACCACGTCTTCCTCATCTGCGCTGCCCTCGCCCTCGTCGGGTCCGGCTTCCTAATCTGGCGACTCCGACCACTAATCACCGATCCCGCGCTTCGGGGTAATTAGCACCCACCCATGCGCCGGTTTCTCATCACCCTCAATGGCATCATTGCCGCGTTCTTTCTCACAGCCTTTGGCTACACCCTCATTGGCGAGGCTCATCTAACAGCTGTCGCACGGGACTTCGCAGCCAAAAAGACCGCCGACTACGCTGAACCCATCGTCGCACTCGCAGAACAAGGATCGAAAAGCTTTGAAATAAGGCTCCTCCTCTCGAAAGCGAAGGAGGAGGCCATCGACAAGGAGTTCGCCGAGTATCACCGAGACCCGGCCGAATACATCTCCACGATCATCGAAAGAAAACCATCTGTGGATCTCGCGCTCCCGGAGAATGCCCTCATCTCGAAACTTCATGGATGGAAGATTCAGATTCACCAGTACTACCAGAAGGTGCTGGGCCGCATCCTTTCTGACCTCCGCATATTTTCTGGGACCAATCTCGTCGCCGGCCTGATCTCCCTCGTGCTTGCCCTCAAATCCAGCGGCCTCCCATCTTCCACGCTCCTCAAATTATCCAGCCTGCTCTGTATGGCCTTTGCCTGCTCGATTTACGGCTACTTCAACACCTTCTCCTTCTACCAATACCTCTTTAATTGGCACATGGGCTGGCGCTATCCAGCGGTTGTCAGCCTCCTTTACCTCTACTTGGTGGCGAAGCTCTACAAGCACAGGAACGACCCCAGCGGAGCACCCTGACTGAGCCGCATCACGCGAAGATCCGCGCAACCTAGGGCAGTCAACGCGGAGCACTACCCCTCAAATTCGGAAACGATGTGCCATCATTCCAACTCGATCCATGCCCATCACGACCCTAACTGAGTTCCATCACTGGTTACTCGCAGAGGAGGCCAAGGGAGCCCCTTTCGTCCTTCTTCAAACTCAAGATAGTAGCTTGATCGGCTGCGCCGCTGCGGTGGCTCGCCTACTCAACGAATTCGATGAGGAGTCCGGTGGAAACTGGATCGCCCTCACTCCACAAATCATCCACGCCATCGCCGCCGATCCCGCTCAGCGACGGCTTTTGGGAATCACCGAATCCTGTGGCAAATGTCCACCCACCAGCCGCTGCGGACTGCGGAAAGTGGTGGCCGCCATCGCCAAGCGAGGCCATGTCGTCTTCGACGATGCCCTTGCCTTCGAGGCCATCGACGAGGACCCCAACGGCTTCCGGGGATCGATCGGTATCCCGAAGTCTTCTGCCGACAGCTACCACATCATTCTCAACCCATCGCGCTTCCACTCGCGCTGCCTGGCACCCCTGATCGCTGATAGCTTCCTCGAATGGTCTGCCAGCCGCCGCCATCTCTCGGCCGCCTGAGAGAATCCGCGCATCCTCCGGCAATCCACGCGGCGACCGGCCCAGCCCGCTCCGCTTTCTTTCCCCGAACTCCATGAACGTCATCGCCCTAACCATCCTTGTGAGCCTCTGCCTCGCCGGGATTTTCATCTGCTGCTTCATCGGCGAGTTCCGGCGTTCGAAAAACTCCTCACCGGAGCGCGACTCGCTCCTGCCGCTCGACGACTCCTCCAGCGAACCCTGATCCCCTTTTTTTCCCAAACCATGACCACCTCGGCCTCCGCGCAAACCACCACCATCACCTACGACGACAAAACGGTTCGTCAGTTCATGATCGCCTCCATCGTCTGGGGGATTGTCGGCATGCTTGTCGGCGTGATCATCGCCACCCAGCTCTCGTGGTGGCAAATGAACGGCAAGTTCCTCGAGTGGATTACCTTCGGTGCCATCAAGGCCGATGGTATCTCCTTCCTGACCTTTGGTCGGCTCCGCCCACTCCACACCAACGCCGTCATCTTCGCCTTCGTCGGTAACATGATGTTCGCTGGCGTCTACTACTCGACCCAGCGGCTGTGCAAATGCCGGACCGCCTCGGATCTCCTGTCCAAAATCCACTTCTGGGGCTGGCAATCGATCATCCTCTCCGCCGCCATCACCCTTCCCATCGGCCTTACCCGATCCAAGGAATACGCCGAGCTCATCTGGCCGATCAACATCGCCGTCGCCCTCATCTGGGTCGTCTTCGCGATCAACTTTTTCTGGACCCTCGCCAAGCGCAACGAGCCCAGCCTCTACGTCGCCCTCTGGTTCTACATCGCGACCATTGTCACCGTGGCGATGCTCTACATCGTCAACCACCTCTCGATCCCCACCTCGCTCACCCACTCCTACCCGATCTTTGGCGGCCTGCAGGACGCGTTGGTGCAGTGGTGGTACGGGCACAACGCGGTCGCCTTCTTCCTGACCACGCCGATCCTCGGCATCATGTACTATTTCCTGCCCAAGGCAGCGAATCGCCCGGTCTACAGTTACCGTCTCTCGATCATCCACTTCTGGTCACTGGTCTTCATCTACATCTGGGCCGGCCCCCACCACCTGCTGAATACCTCGCTGCCACGCTGGCTCCAGATGCTCGGCATGCTCTTCTCGCTGATGCTCTGGGCACCTTCCTGGGGCGGCATGCTCAATGGCCTGCTCACACTGCGTGGTGCCTGGGGCAAACTCCGCACGGATCCGGTGATCAAGTTCTTCGCCGCCGGCATCACCTTCTACGGCATGGCCACCTTTGAAGGCCCACTGCTCTCCATTCGTGCCGTCAACGCCCTCTCCCACTACACCGACTGGGGCATCGGCCACGTCCACTCCGGTGCCCTCGGCTGGAACGGTTTCATGGCCGCCGGCATGTTCTACTGGATGGCTCCGCGACTTTGGAAAACCAAACTCTACTCGGTCGCCGCCGCCAACATGCACTTCTGGATCGGGCTCGTCGGCATCCTCCTCTACGTCGCCGCGATGTGGGTGGCAGGCATCACGCAGGGCCTCATGCTCGGCCAAGTCGATACCGGTGGAGTCACGCTGAAATACACCTTCGTCGAAACCCTCCAAGCCATTCAGTTCCCCTACATCCTGCGCTCACTCGGAGGCCTGCTCTTCCTCGTCGGCTTCTTCATCTGCGGCTGGAACATCTGGAAAACCGCTCGCTCGGGTGCCCCTCACAACGAAACGGTCGAAGTCGCGGTTCCGGCCAAGGCCTCACGCGACACCATGTCGATGCGGGAAACCTTCATCAACGACCCCGTCGCCCACACCCTGCTTGGTATCGTCTTCCTCTGCCTGTGGTTCTTCCTGCCACCCCACGCCGACAAGGTCGCGCTCGTGCTTTCCGTTCTACTGGTCGTAAAAGCCATCCGGGCCTTCCATGCACGGGGTGCTATCTGGAACCAGTTCCACGAAAAGCTCCTCCACAACTACCTACCCTTCACCGTGCTGGTATTTGTCGCCGTGGCCATCGGTGGGGCCGTCCAGATCATTCCCTCCCTGATCGTCAATCGTGACAAGAACATCGAAGGACGACTCCAGGAACTCTACACGCCACTCGAACTCGCCGGTCGTGACATCTACGTCTCTGAAGGCTGCTACAACTGCCACTCGCAGATGATCCGCACGCTCAAGCCCGACGTCATGCGCTATGGTCGCGCTGGAGTGGCCGACGACTACTCGCACCTTGGTGAATCCCTCTACGACCACCCCTTCCAGTGGGGTTCCAAGCGCACCGGTCCCGATCTCGCCCGCGAAGGTGGCGACATTGTTCAGGGCTCGAAGTACATGCGCTCGGGTATTCGCGACAACGTCTGGCACTACAACCACTTCATGAATCCCCGCCAGACTTCGGAAGGATCAAATATGCCTGCCTACCCATGGCTCTTTGACAAGAAAACCGATTTCAAGGCTCTTACCTCCAAGATTGGTGTGCAGCGCAAACTCGGCGTCCCTTATCCGGCCATGAACCAGCATGAGATCAACGATCAAGCCCGCGTCCAGGCACGTGAAATCGCAGATAGTCTCGCGGCTGCTCAAGTCATTCTTCCCGGACAGGAAGAACTCTCGGGCGACGCGCTTGCGCAGTACCTTGCAGAACGCGAAATCGTCGCTCTCATATCCTACGTGCAGAAGATCGGAACCTACACGATTTCCGAGACCGAATCCCCCACTGAGGAAATGCCGCTCAATCCCGACTCCAACCGTCCTGAGGCACGGAATTCGAAGATCGATACCAAGACTTCCGCCCGCTGAAGCCACTCCTTCAATCACCTCCAAACACCAACCACCATGTTCTCGCGCGTCACTCACGAAGACTGGACGAACATCGTCCCGATGATCGCCTTCGCCGTCATGTTCACCGTGTTTCTCATCACCACCATTCGGGCCGTTCGTCTCAAGCCAGAAGAACGCAAACGCCTCGCCTCCCTGCCTCTCAAAGACTCCGACCGCTGATACCATGCCCGACGAAACGAAACCATCATCCGATCCGGAGATCCGTCGCGGAGACTTCGCCCGCGAAAAAGGCGAAGTCATTCTTCGCGAACACGAATACGACGGCATTCAGGAATTCGACCAGAAGCTCCCGAACTGGTGGCTCTTCACCTTCTACGGCGCGATCGTCTGGCTCGTCGTCTACTGGGTGCTCTACTACAACACGCCGATCATGAAGACGGATCAGCAGAAGATCACCGAGGAAATCGCTGCCCTTCACGAAAAGAAAGCGGCCGCGCTCGCCGTTGCCATGGAGTCGATCACCGACGAAGCCCTGATCAATGAATGGGCCACCGATTCCACCAAGGTCGCTGCCGGCCTGACGCTCTACACCACCAATTGCCTTCCCTGCCACGGTGCCGACCTGTCCGCGACCATGGCTGTCGGAGATCAGGTCATCCCGCTCCCCGGCATGGCTCTCAACGATGGCGAATGGAAGTACGGCAACAAACCTCGTGATCTCTTCAAGCTGATCAACGAAGGCACCCCGCCGGACTCCCCTGGTCACAACGGCGCCAAGATGCAGGCCTGGGGCCAAATGCTGACGCCGGTCCAGATCGCCGAAGTCACCGCCTACCTCATCTCGGAGAATCCCAAGGATTTCGGCATGTAAGGGAGCAAGGGCATTCCTGCCCCGCCAAAGCATCCCCACGCGCCAACATCCACCCAGCGAAAGTCAGCCAATCGGCCATCGTCACCAATCAATACCAGCCAGGTTCGCCTCACCTCCATCGAGACCAACCTGGCTTTTTTGTGCTCATTTCCAGTGAGTTACAAATGTCCGAACGGCCCACCGGAGACCAAACAACCCGTCTTCATTGATTTCGCCAAAAAAACTTCAGTTTCTTTGAACGTTTCACGACCTGAAGAGTCTTAACCCAATGAAGACCGCGCCGTGTGTGTGAGTTTTCAGGGTGAACAGCAGATTGTCAGCTTCAGGGTTTCTCTTTCGAGCATCCATAAGTTGATGGTTTCATTAGCCGCCGGGGGTGGGACCCCGGCGGCATTCTTTTGCCCGGACACCAAGGAGCGGGGCTTTGCAATTCCCGACCAAGCCCGGCGATTCAGGCTTGAGATCGAACTCGCCGAACCCGACCACCGCCAGATCGCTCGCCCAAGGATACCCCTATCCAGCCGCCCCCCTTTCCTGATCGATCTCTCCTGAGAGCTGAGGACGATCTTGGAAATAGGCCGAGGAAAAAGACCGAGTCCGCCCTCCGGGATTAGAACCCCCCGCTCCATACTTTTCCCCGAACCGTACGTCAAACAGGGGACTCGGCAAATGATGCCGGGTCCCCTTTTTGAAAGTATGCTGAATCAATCAAGCTCTCCTCAGGCAAATGCCTCAGGACTTGTAGCGAAGCCGCTTCTTATGGCGGTTCTGCTTCTGGCGCTTCTTGCGCTTGTGCTTGTTGATCTTGGTCTTACGACGCTTTTTGAGCGAGCCCATGGATCGTGTTCGGTTGTTGGTTTCTGGATTGCTGACTCGGTCAAGGAACGACCTTGTTCAGCGGAAATTCGATAATGCCTTCGGCGCCCAGCACCTTCAGCTCGGGAATGATGTCGCGGACGACCTTCTCACAGATGACGGTTTCGACCGCCACCCAGCCTGCTTCGGACAGCTGCGACACCGTAGGGCGGCGCAGCGAAGGAAGCATTTCGAGAAGGGCAGGCAACTTCTCCTCGGGAAGGTTCATTTTCAAGCCAACTTTGTCGCGGGCCTCGAGCGCGGCCTTCAATAGCAGGCAAATGCGATCCATTTTCTCCCGTTTCCAAGGATCCGCCGCAGCTTCCGGGCTCGAGTAGAAATGAGGAAAGGAGGTCAGCAGCGTGTCGACGATCCGCAGCTTGTTCGCGCGCAGCGAAGAACCGGTCTCGGTGATATCAACGATGGCATCGACCAGATCGGGAACCTTTACCTCGGTCGCGCCCCAAGAAAACTCCACATCCGCCTTGATTCCGCGCTGCTTGAGGTAGCGTTCGGTCAGGCCGACGCCTTCGGTCGCAATCCGCTTTCCCTCAAGGTCCTCCGGCTTCTTGATCGGCGAATCTTCCGGAACCACCAGCACCCAGCGGGTGGGACGCGCGGTCGCCCGCGAATAAGGTAACTCCGTCAAATCCACCAGCTCGGCGCCGCTTTCGGTCGCCCAATCGAGGCCGGTAATCCCGCAATCGATGAATCCCTGTCCGATGTAGCGGCCAATCTCCTGCGAACGGATCAGGTAGAGATCCAGCTCCGGATCATCCGAGGACGGACGGTAGCCACGCGACGAGACATAGATGTCGTAGCCGGCCTTCTCGAGCAGATCGAGGGTCGGTTGCTGCAGACTCCCTTTGGGAATCGCAATCTTCAGGGTCTTGTCGGAGGTCTCAGACATCGCGCGGGCGGCGGGAATAGCCGGGGAATGCCCCGGGAGCAAGGGAAGTTTTACGGAGTGGCGCTTTCCAAGCGCCATAAGTGGGCAAAGCGGCTTTCAGCCGCGCCGAAGCAAACAAGAAACCCATCAATCCCTCCTCGATTCTCACCACCCACCCATCCATGCTTTTCCCATGAAAACCCGCTCCCAAATGATCTCCACAGGCATGATCTGCGTCCTCCTCAGCGCCTGCACACGACCTCCAACACCTGAACCCTCAGCCCCCGTCGTCGAAAGCCCCGCCGAGTCCGCAAAACCTGCTCCCGCTGACTCTGGTAAACCCAAAACCAAAACCGCGCCCATCAAGGAGCTCGATATCAGTCAACTCTTCGCACTCCGCGCGGCGGGCAAGACCCTCATCTACGACGTGCGCCTTCCCTTCTACTACAAGCTCGGACACATCGACGGAGCGATCCTCTTCTACCCGAAACCATTCGATGAGGCCTTCGATCGCGAACAAGCCAACATGAAGCAGGCCTTGAACGACGGAAAGGAGATCGTCCTCTACTGCGGCAGCGAAGACTGCAACGACTCTCACGTCGTCGCCGAAATGATTGCCAAGCGGGGCATCCCCGTCTCGGTCTACTCAGGCGGATGGATGGAGTGGAAAGCCATCGGCATGGACTAATCCAGTTCCCCCGTCTCCTGCTCAAGCAAAGTCCGCACCCTGAGCTTCACCTTCTCCCCCGTCTGCGCCTCGGCTGCTTTTCGTAAAGCCTCAATCAATGCCTCGCCCGGCGCTTCCGGACCCGCGATCTCAAGACTTATCAGCTTCTCTCCTCCCGGTCGCGACTTCCGCAGCTTCACCAAACGGTAGCCACCCGTCTCGGCCACCTCACTGAGACGACTTTCCATCATCCGGGGTTCCGTCACTTTTCCGACCAGCACCGACGTCAGAGGCACCGCCAGCCCCGCACAGGTCAGCGCCAGCACAATGAACAAGCGCTGCGCCCAAAGCCCGCCCGCACTCGGACCACGAATGCCCGCGAGGAAAAAGTTCGCCGCCGCGCCGATCACAATCGCCACCACGTTCGTGCCGAAAAGCAAAGCCGCACCCCGCGCCGTCGCCACCTCACCGAGCGACAGACAGATCCCGACCGTCGCGATGGGTGGCACCAAGGCAGCCGCAATCGCCACCCCCGCAAGCGCGCCCGAGAGTTGCGGTCTGGCCAGGCAGTAGGCTGCGGCGATGCCGGAAAAGAATGCCACTCCCAGATCGAGCAAAGTTGGCTCACCTCGAGCAGCCAATTCACCCGTTAGACCAAATCCCAGCATCCGCGCCCCCCACCCTAACAGCAGCCCCACTCCCAAAGCAGCGAAGAATCCCATCAGCACCGCCCGCTGACTGCGCCTCCACAGCGGCCAGTTGCCCTGCACCAAAGCCAGCCCACCACCGATCAATGGCATCATCAGCGGAGCTACCAGCATCGCGCCAATCACCACCGCCGCCGAATCCGCCAGCAGACCCAGGCCCGCAATCGCCGTCGCCAAAAGCATCAAGGCCGCAAAATCAAAGGTCCACCGCGCCTTGCCTTCGACCTCATCCACCAAGCCCACCCGCTCTTCCCGCTCAAGCTGCGGCACCCTCAGTCTCAAAAACCGCCCCACCGCCTCCTTCATTTGCCGGCCGGTCGGCAGCGCCGCCCGCACCACCCCCACCGCCAGTCCGCGAGGTCCCTTCAGCAGCTTGTCCGGCACCGTCCCGAAAAGCTTCGCCTTCAAGGTTCCCGAATTGCTCGCACCGATCAGCAGCAATTCATAGTCCCCCGATTCTGCCTCACGCCGGATCTCCTCCGAAAACCTGTCGCCCAGCACCACCTTCTGCGTCACCGCATCCGGCTCCACCCCGGCCCGCTTGATCGCCTTCTTCAGCACCCGCTCCCCGACGTCTCGCGACACCAGATCGGTATCCGGTTCGACAAAAAATGCCGTCGCTCCCGTGCCTCCAAGCTTCTCTCCCAAACGCAGCGCCACCCTCGAATGCGGCCCACCCGCACACGGCACCAGCACCTTGCCCGCCCACTCATGACCCATCTCCGGCAACCTCAAAACCCCCACCGCACAGGGCACTTGCGCAAAAACCGCACGCGACAGCTTGCGCTCTGGTGAGTCCTTCAGACCCTTTCCCGAATTGTGTTTCCCGATCAGCAGGAAGCGCGACTTCGTTTCCCGCACATGGACCACCAGAGCTTCCAGTGCCCTCTCCATCCTCACCCGCGCCCAGCGTTCCTCCACCGCCAGTGCTCCAAGATACTCCGGCGCCTCCTCATCCATCCACTCAAGCTCCGGGCCTTTCACCTGCTCATCGCAAACCACGATCTCCATCGACTCGCCCAAAGCCGCCGCCACCCGACGCCCCCAAGCCATCAAGCCCAAAGCCTCCTCCGGATAACGAATCACCAGCACCAATGGCATAACGACTAACTATCTTCCCTAACGGATCTCCACAAGCGTTCGTAGTTCCACCTTCAGGTGGTCGAAGCACCGAAAGGCACCGCCTAAAGGCGGAACTACGAACCCCTGACCGCCAGCCGTTTTCTCTGCCAGCGGCGCAGAATAGAAAGACTGCCCATCCAAAACCCCACCGACTTCCAAATCGGCTTCATCGGAATGATCTCCTTCTCCACCCCGCCATTTTCCCCGCAATCCGCCTCCTGCCAAGCAAGGAGCGGGGATTTGACCAAACCCACCCTCCGCGACGTCTGTCGCGCAGAATCCACTGATCACTGCTCCCTTGGCACTCGGCACTGGGTCGCAGACCCCTAAAAACAAGGCCTTTAGCCTTGCCATACCCCCTCCGATCCCTAGTTTCGCCGCCCGTTTCTCTTTCCCAAAGCCACCACGCAGTTGGAGCCCCGTAGCGTGGTGGTCGGAAAATCGGGGCAATTCGGAAGGACGAGCGATTAACCAAACCAACCTAACCACTAACCAGTATGAGCACCGCAGTGCTTGAAAACACCAACCAGGAACTAAACGATCTCATTGATTCAAAGTTCCGCGAGTTCAAAGAAGGCAGCATCGTCATGGGCACGATCATCGAGATCCGCCCCCAGGTGATCCTCGTCGATATCGGCTACAAGTCCGAGGGCACCATCGCTTCTTCTGAATTCGAAGACGAGGAAATCGAAGTCGGCGACGAAGTCGAAGTCCTCCTCGAAAAACTCGAAAACGATGAAGGCATGGTCGTCCTTTCCAAGGAAAAGGCCGCCTACAAACAGAACTGGGACAAGATCGTCAAAGTCTACGAAGACGGCGGACTCGTTCGCGGCAAAGTCAAAGCAGTCGTCAAAGGCGGACTTACCGTCAACGTCGGCGTCGAAGCTTTCCTTCCCGGATCCCAGGTCGACATCATCCCACCAAAAGATCTCACCGAATACGTCGGCAACGTCTACGAATTCAAAATCGTCAAGGTCAACGACGAGCGCAAGAACATCGTTCTCTCCCGCCGCGAGGTCATCGAAGCCGAGCGCGCCGAACAGCGCCAGCGCTTCCTTCAGACCGTCAAGGTCGGAGACCGCGTCACCGGTGCCGTCAAGAACATCACCGACTTCGGCGCCTTCGTCGATCTCGAGGGAATGGACGGACTCCTTCATGTCACCGACATGTCGTGGGGCCGCATCAACCACCCGTCCGAGATGCTCATCATCGGCCAGCCGGTCGATGTCATCATCCTCGATGTCGATCGCGAGAAAGAGCGCGTTTCGCTCGGCCTCAAGCAGATGACCGACAACCCATGGGAAGACATCGAACGCAGGTTCGCCATCGGCACCAACGTCAAGGGCAGCATCACCAAGCTTCTCCCCTACGGCGCATTCGTCGAAATCGAGAAGGGCGTCGAAGGGCTCGTCCACGTTTCCGAACTCTCCTGGGTCAAGCGCATCACCCGTCCGAGCGACGTGCTCGAGCTCGGTCAGGAAATCGAAGCCGTCGTGCTCGGCATCAGCATCGAGGAGCAAAAGATCTCCCTCGGTGTTCGCCAGCTCGAACCGAATCCATGGGACGAAATCGAAACCCGCTACCCGATCGGAGCCACCATCAAGGGCCCTGTCCGCAACCTCACCGCCTATGGCGCCTTCGTCGAACTCGAAGAAGGCATCGACGGCATGGTGCACGTTTCCGACATGTCCTGGACGCGCAAGATCAACCACCCCTCCGAAGTCCTCAAGAAGGGCGACGAAGTGGAAGCGATCGTCATCTCCATCGACAAGGCCAACCAGCGCGTCTCACTTGGCTGCAAGCAGCTTGAGGACGATCCATGGAGCCTCATCGACGACCGCTTCAAGGTCGGGGACCTGGTCAAGGGCACCGTCGCGAAGATCGCTTCGTTCGGCGCATTCGTCAGCCTCGACGGCGACATCGACGGCCTCATCCACATCTCGCAACTCAGCGAAGACCACGTGGAGAAGGTCAAGGACGTCATCAAGGTCGGCGACGAAATCGAAGCCCGCGTGATCAAGGTCGACAAGGTCGAGCGCCGCATCGGACTTTCGATCAAGGCCGTCAACTACAGCGAAGCGGACCTCAAGAAGGAAAGCGCCAGCTTCGAGAGCCTCAAGCCTTCCAGCGAAATGGTCGGCCTCGAGCAGGCCTTCAACCTCGCCACCGCAGCGGCCGAGGAGTGGAGCCCGACCGACGAAGCCGACGAGGACGAGAAGTAATTCTCCGACTCGCATCATTCCCAAGCCGGACCCGCGCAAGCGGGCCCGGCTTTTTTGTGTCTCCCTTACCTACTACAAAAAACTAAACGGATCCCGAGAGCATCAACCCCAAAGGGGTTACGCAAATTAGCCCAGGGTTGCCCCAACCCTGGGACCATCGATCACCCGAGAACGGCAACCCCAACGGGGTTGCGGAGTAGCGACTCCTTCAATCCCAAAGATGCATCTCCTCAACCACCACCGCATGCTTCTTCAACAACGCTCGATACTCATCCTGAAACGTCATCCTCCGATGATGCTCCTCCTGATTTCGAACGTATTCCGCCACGGCTTCCACATTCGATTGAGACACCGAAAAGACGCCATATCCCGCCTGCCATCTGAAATTCGTGAATACTCCGCCCTTCTCCTGAATCCACCCGGTCGAAACGCGTTTCGTTTCCTTAACCAAATCGGCGATGGTGATGGTCCGTGATTGGACCACGAGGAGATGCACATGATCGGCCATGCCTCCGATTTCGACTGCTTGGCAGCCGAGTTTTTTCACGACACCTGCGAGGTAGGCATGTGATTCATCGCGGAGTTCTTTCGTCCTGAAGATCGACTCCCGGTTCTTGGTGGAAAAGACGATGTGCAAATAGACGCGGGCGAGGGATTGAGGCATCGTGATCCACCCCTACGCAACCCCGTTGGGGTTGTAAAACCAGAAGAACTATGACCCCGGGTTGTTCCAACCCGGGGCTCTTGTACGAAACCCCCTCGGGGTTTTCCCACGGCGACACCTTACCCCTGCTCCCCCTGCTCACCCTGCTCACCCTGCTCACCCTGCTGCCCCGACCATATCGCCAATCAGACCACGCCAACCGCCTCGCCTAACCAACATCCTCTTCTCTGAATCCCAACGGGATTCCGAAAAAAGCCCAGGGTTGCAACCACCCTGAGATCACCCGCCACCCATAGACCACCAAGTCCAAGGGGGTTGCGGAGCATTGGGGCACTTCCACCGTCACACCGATTCCGTCGCCCTTCTCCGCCACCATCTGATCCAGACAAGAAAACCAACCCCCGTCAGCGTCCCCACCAGATAACAAGTCAGCTTAAATCGTCTGCGTCGTAATCAAAGGCCTCGTTTCCTCGGGATAAATCATCTCCGGGTAAAGCATCTCACCGGTCATCCACGCATACGCGCCACTGGCCAGGCCACAGAGTTCGGTCACCACAATCAACCCCGCATTCACTTTCAATATTTTACCCACCGGCATCCTGGGCCGCGTTCCTGCCCGACCCACAAACGCCGCTCCCAAACCCAGCAGCAAGCCCGGCCCGATCGATGCCTTGAAGGCCCATGCCGCAGCCAACAGGCTTAAGTCGGTGATCCCCCAAAGTGGCGCATGGTAGACCGTGAAATGTTCCGGCGCGATCCGGATCAAATACTGGTCGTGAAGGACGCAGTAGAGAAAAACCTGAGCCCAGATCCCGAACACGATGGTGTAAACCACGGACCGACGCTCATTGAGCAGGCTTCCCATCAACCACTTCATCATCGGCAAGACTCACACAAAGCGACCCGACCCACTCACAAAAAAACGCCCGGCCGCTTTCAAGCGGACGGACGTTCTGGAAAAATTCGGAAACTTCGATTCCGAATCAGGCGCCAAGCTTCGGCTTGCCGGCGCGGCGCACTGCGCCGAAACGCTTTTGGAACTTGTCGATGCGTCCCTCGGTATCGACGAACTGCTTCTGACCGGTGAAGAACGGGTGGGAGTCGGAGGTGACACCCATCGAGATCACGTTGTATTCCACGCCGTCGATCGTTTCCTTCTTCTCAGAAGTGCGGGTCGAGGTCGTGACGAACTTGGTCCCGGTCGTCATATCGACGAAAATGGCCGGGTGGTTTTCGGGATGAAGATCCTTTTTCATGGCGGTATCGGAAAGCCACCACGTTTCCAACGCGGTGGGGGCGGGAGAATGCACGCCAATTTTGCGCTGTCAAGCCGCCAAGCCCCCCTATTTCAACGGATTTCGTCCCCATTGTAAAAAAAGAGCCCTACCGGGTCAGGCAGGCAAAGCCGTAAAAAGCTCCTCCAACCCGGCGCTGCAGCCAATTACGCCACAAATACCGCAAATTTCGATCAAACCGCCCATTTACCCCCCAAAAACCCGCCCGCCTAGTAATTTAAGATACCCAAATAGTATTCGAAGCTGGACGGTCTGGATTTTTAAGATTAATGAGTCCACGCTATGAAATCAGCCATACTCACCCTGTTCACCCTAGGCTTGGCATTCGGAGCGGTTTCCTGCTCCGAGACCGTTTACGGCAATCCCGCTGCCGGATACACGGAAACCGATGCCTACAAGCGCGGCTACAACGACGGATGCAATGACCGCAAATCCGGTAACACCGCCAATCCTCACATCAACGAAGACTCCGAAACCCTTCCCTCAGCTTATCGGAACAACTACATCTGGGGCTACAACGCGGGCTACAAATGCACCGGCACCGTCGCCGGCAGCAAGTAAGCAGCAATCGACGCGTCAGATCCTCCGACCAGCTTACATCTAGTAGGTCGGCAGGTTCCCGTCGTCTTCATGGGTCTCAGATCCATTGAAGGGGAGCCCGTGCGCCTTGTTCTCCAATCCGGCTCCCAGCTGGCGGAAGTCCCGTCCGATACCAATCATCGTGTTGCACGATCCCAAGATAAGGACTGCGACGATGCCGAGTGCGATGTTCTTCATGAAGGCTTTCCATAACGCCCAAACGAGGCGAGTGCAACGCCCAATCATTAAGATCCCTTAAGTTCTTTTCTCAGGTCCGTCATTTCCTGCCTCAGCGAAAAGACCTCGTCCCTCAGCGCTTCCAGCGCTCTTGCCTTGTCATTGTCAGATTCGCTGTCGATCAGCCGTCCGCAAGCGGCCAAGGCGTCGTTCAGCCAGCTCAGGCAGCGCTTGAGGATCGCCAGCACATAACCCGCCTCCCGCTCGTAGGTCCCGTTGAGGGCCGCAGCGAGCTTGGCCGCCACCTTCATCAAAGCACCGGTCATTTCGCTCGCATCTGAGGGCTCGCGGGAATCCTCCCTCACGAGGTCGAACGAGCGCATCGCCAGCTCCTGGGCCCCTTCCTGCAGCGGATGCGCCTTGAACAGTTCATCCTCATCCTTCCACGCTTCCGACTTGGCCGCTTCCTCCGACGCTTCGCAGGCCTCCTGCTTCCATTCCGGCATCTCGACCTCCTTGCCTTCGGACTCGGCCGCCATGGCATCCAACAAACCATCCCATCCCATCACGAAAGCCTCTTTCTGCTCCGCGTCCGGGTCATCCATGTATTTCTCCATCACCTCCTGGTAGGCGTCCGTCAATCGGTCCGACTCCTTCAAGCGTTCCTCCCATTCAAACTCATCATCCCTCGGAGCTTCCCGATCCGGCGATGGCTCGCGCCGCCCGATCATCCCATTGAGAAAATCTCTCATCGCCTGCATGTTCGCCAGCTTCTGGGCATTCTCAGCGTCCGCATCCATGTCCCATTGAGGGCCTGTGAGCTCCATCTCAAAGTCGGCGGTTTCGATGACCACCCGCCCGTTGGCTTCACTGAACCACTCCAGGTAGAGCGTGTTCCTCCAGACCAAAGGAACGTCATCCCCAGCAGCACAGCGCGCCGCAAATTCGTCGCTCGGACAGCACGGAACCCGGACCTTGCGGGAAGCCGTCATGTCCCCCACCAATCCCGTCTGCCTGACCGCCAACTCAACGCTGCCACCCGGCCGCGGGTCGGGATTACGAAATTTCAAGCGCGACCCGGCCAAATCCCGCCAGCAATCGCCGATCAGATCGAGCGTGATCGGCTCTGAACGGCCGAGGAGCCACAGCCACCCGGTGGTCTTTCCTTCCTCCGTGTTGTCGATCTCGCCACGCACGAGCCATTCATCGATCCGATAAGCCACGCTCGGGATACTCGGATTTTGAAACCCCGGACGTCAATTCCCGTTCACCATTCCCCACCAAATCCCACCGCAAATTCACGCGTTCCCGTAAACTTAAACTTCTTGAAGCATTTCCTGCCCGCCGTAGGCTCCGCGCGAAAGCTCCCATGCCTGCTGATCCGAATCCTCTTCTCGTCGCGCTCCTGATCTTAGTCGTGATCATGGTGTTCAACCTGATCATCTTCGTCCACGAGCTCGGCCACTTCTGGGCAGCCAAATGGCGCGGACTAAAAATCGACCGCTTCCAGATCTGGTTCGGCAAGCCGATCTGGAGTAAAACCATCAAGGGCGTCCAATACGGCCTCGGCTGGATCCCAGCAGGCGGATTCGTCGCACTTCCTCAGATGGCACCAATGGGTGCGATTGAAGGCCAGAACAGTGAAGGCGAAGAACCACTTCCTCCAATTTCGCCATTGGACAAGATCATCGTCGCCTTCGCCGGCCCCTTGTTCTCGTTCCTTCTCGCCCTTACCGCGGCACTGGTGATTTACGTCATCAAGAAACCCATCGACATCATTCACACGACGACGGTCGGTTGGGTTCAACACGACAGCCCAGCTGATAAAGCCGGCTTCCAGCGCAACGACAAGATCATCGCGATCAATGGCCAGCCTGTTGAAAACTGGAACATGCCTCTCAACAGTGTCTACATGCACATCGTGACCAGTAAGGGCGATCAGATCCAATTCACCGTAGATCGTCCAGGAGTTGGGGAAATGAACATCGTCTCGGAATTCGAAATCCCGGAATCTAAATGGTGGCAACGTAAGAAGACCCGTGAAGTTGGTCTCATCCCTATCCGCCCTGAGGGCCCCGTCCAGATTACGGGCTTTTCGGAAGATGAAAATGCCCCTGCCAAACTTGCAGGTTTCGAAGTGGGTGACGTCTTTCTTGAGGTCGATGGAGTTGCTGTGACTCAGTACGAACAAGTCACCGAAGCCATCCAACTGAGCGAAGGCAAAACTCTCAACATCTCAATTTTGAGAGACGGCAAGGAAATGGAAATCCCGGTTGCTCCAGCACGCATGATCCCTGAGACGCCAGACCCAAAAGCGAAAGATCAGCCATTCATGCTTGGCGCAATGTTTGACGTTCCCGACTTCTACGTGCGCGAATGGATCAAGCCCACCCCTTTCGAGCAAATTAGCGAAACTGTGCAAAGCATGTGGATCACGATCACCACCGTGGCCTCGCCGCAATCGAGCATCGGAATCCAACACCTTAGCGGCCCAGTCGGCATCGGAAAGATCCAGTATTACTCATTACTTATGGACAATCCGTTCCACCGGATTCTTGCCTTCATGGTTCTCATCAACATCAACTTGGCGATTTTGAATATGCTTCCATTCCCTGTTCTCGATGGTGGTCATATTACCATCGCCACCATGGAAGCCATTGCGCGCCGACCAGTGAATGTGAAATTCCTAGAAGTCATTCAAATTGGTTTCGTGTTCATTCTCTTCAGCATCATGATCTACGTGACGTCCAAAGATGTCGTTGACGACTTCGGAATGGGAGGAGGCGACGACTCCCCCACGAGATACGTCTTCCCGAAGCCAGCCGCTGAATAATTCAGACGCCACCGACCTGCCGCACGGCTTCGTAGAGCACGATGCCGACGGCGGTTGATAGGTTCAGACTACGCGTGCTGCCTTCCTTCATCGGAATCCGCACTGCTTGCTCGCCCGCGTCGCGAATCAAAGTCTCTGGAAGTCCCCGCGACTCGCAACCGAACACGAGGTAATCGCCATCGCGAAACTCTGCATCCCAGTGACTCCGCGTCGCCTTGGTTGTTAGAAACCATAGCCGCGCCTCTTGATCCACAGCCTCGCGGAGTTCCTCAAAGTTTTCCCAGACCTTCACATCGACGTCTTTCCAGTAGTCGAGCCCGGTCCGGCGCACGTGCTTATCATCGAGTGAAAACCCCAGTGGCTTCACCAAATGAAGCCGCGCGCCCGTGGCCAAAGCCAACCTGCCCGCCGCCCCCGCATTGTGCGGAATCTCAGGCTCAACCATCACAATATTCAGCATCTCAATCCAATTTCAGATTTCAAATCTCGGTGTTCCAAATTTCAGCCTTTCAGATTTCAGATTTCAGATTTCAGATTTCAGCCTTTCAGCCTTTCAGCCTTTCAGCTTTTCAGCCTTTCAGCTTTTCAGCTTTTCAGCTTTTCAAAAAGTGCTCCCAACCGCCCTCGAGCTTTCCACCGCTCTTAGCAAGCACGCCAATCTTCGTAAGCTTCGCAAAACCGTCTGGCCATTCGTCGACCAATTTCCCCCACCGCTTTTCCGGCACCGCGACTAACAACTCGTAGTCCTCACCATCACCCACCGCTTCTTCGACGGAACACCCGCGCGTCCTCGGGACCAAATCTGCATTCACCTCAAATCCACAGCCGCACATTTTCGCCAGCCTCGGCAAATCCTTCGCCAAGCCATCGGACAAATCCATCATCGCTCGCGCCCCCATCTTCCCGAGCCACTGCCCTTCTAACAGCCGCGGTGTGAAACTCAGATGCTTCCCTTTAATTGATCCGCCCAATCGTCCCGACACTGCCAGCACATCGCCGGGCTTACCACCCGATCTCAGCACCAACTCGCCACGCGCAACACTCCCCTCACCTGCCACCGAAATCACCGCCGGAGCCCCAACCGGAACGGCCGTCGTTTCTCCGCCCGCGAGCGTCCCACCGTGCTTCTCCAAACACCGCCGAATCCCACGATACAGCCCCTCCGCCCACTTCACTGGCGTCTCCGCCGAAAGCGCCACGGTGACCATCAAATACTCCGGCCGACCACCCATCGCCGCAAAGTCACTGAGCACTCGCGCCGCCGCTTTCCAACCGACCTTCGATGCAGCGGCCTCCGGCAAAAAATGCACGCCTTCAACGATCGCATCCGTCTTCAAAAGCCGCAGCCGACCCCGACCCGGGTCCACCACCGCACAGTCGTCGCCCGGTCCGGTGTGCAAGTCGCCGACAGGAAAACCCCTCAACAACCTGCCAATCAGGGCATCTTCCCCGATGTCGCGCAATCGCTTCATAGCCCCGGGTCCTCAATCAGCCCATACCGGATCGCCAGTTGCGCACCCACGGTCGCCGCATTGAACAGCGCATGGATTCCAATCGGGGCCCAGATCGACCCGGTAAACTCGTAGGCCAGCGTCAGCAGCACCGCCAAAACAAACAGGGGAATCAGAGCCTGCGCATTGTTGTGAATCGCCGCAAAGATCAGAGCGCCAAAAATAATCGCCGCCCAGCGACCAATGTATCGCTTGGCAACGGGATAGACATATCCGCGAAACAAGACCTCTTCTGTTAGAGGAGCCACCACTGCCGCCATCACCACCATCAAACCCAGAGTCAATGGGTCCTCAATCTCCGCAAAGGCCTTGACCACCTCCTGCTTGCCGTCATTTCCCATCTCCGTCTGCAGCCATTCAAAAAAACCCACGGCCTGAAGCACACCCAGCACCCCCCAGGTGAACAGCACCCCCACAATCGAAATCGGAAAGACCAGCGGCCACATTGGCCACCTCAATCCCAACCACCGCGTCGGTTGCATCCGCCAGGCCACGAACCCGATCACGAAGGCCATCATGAACAACTGGATCCCGATCGTCATCACCGCCATCCCGATCGTCATCTCTCCCATCTCGTTTTTCCCGACGAAGATTTCGAGGATCAGCGGCAGCAGGTAAAACCCGCAGACCGAAGCCATCAGGACAAGATCCCAGCGGTTGTAGATCACGGTCGAGATCCGCCACCAACCCGACGTCATCGGGCCCGACAAGGGTGGAGGAACCACAAGGTCCTGAAAGGCATCCGGAGCCGGATTCTGCGCAACAAGCAAACGCTGGCGCAACCAGCCGACGACGAAAACCACGCCCGCCAAAATCACCGCGCTCATCACGATCCAGAACCCCACGTCTTTCGGCATCAGGCGGACTTTGCGGAGCCTCGCTGCCAGGGGCGAGCGGGAAATCGATCCATCCGATGATTTAGTATCGATTGATATTCTACCTAAGCTTGCAGAACGGCCTAAAAAAACCGATTCTCCAGCAATCTACCCGCCAGATTTCACGCAGAACCCCTATCGTCAATTGCTTCGGCGCCGCTTTTCCGAGCCGCTGCTGTTGCTCTTGATCTTCGTCTTTGGGGTCTGGCTCTGGGACAATCACCTCGGCCATCCGGCAGGCCCACCGCCCGATGCCTGGGAATTGTCGCTGCGCAAGGCGGACCGGGATCTCCGGATCGCGGAAGGCACCGCAAACCTTCCCGACTGGATGCTTCTCGCCCTTGGAGTGGATCCCCTTGAGCAAACCCTCGCCACCACCGAGGCATCCTTTCGGCAGTTGGCAGGAAAACGCCTCCGCCTTCAGGAGGACCCGGCAACCCGCGCATTGAACGACGAAGGAGCCTATGCGCTGGCCATCGTTATCGCTCTCCAGCAGGACGCAAACGCCGCCACAGGACCATTCACCACCCTCGGCCTCCCCGGCCCTCCTCCACCCGAGCCCATTCTCTCACGCATCATCACCGGTCAGGAATACTGGTGGGACCTCGCCTACCTTCGCGGACTCAATCTTCCGGAAACCGAGTACGCCGCCAAACTTGTCCAAGCACGTAGCCAGGACCTCACCAACACCGCCATCAAAGCAAGAGGAGCGGTGCTCGCCCTAACACTCGGAGGACTCGTCTTCGTCCCCGGCACCCTGATCGCGTTCATGCGCGCCGGACGCCGCAAACGTCGCCAACGCGTCAATTACTCCCACCGCTGGCATATCGGCTTCGGTCTCGGCGTCTTCCTCCTCGCCTACCTTGCCCACGTCGGATTCACCATCACTTTCAATGCCGCACTCGAGCACCTCGCCCCGATCGCAACCGATGGCGAAAGGAAACCACTGATGTCGATGCCCTTCTTCATCGCGCTCGACAGCCTCACCCGATTTCTCCCGGCCCTGATCGCCCTCGGTTTCCTGTTTCGACGCTCAAGGCATGCGTTCACCCGCCTCGGAATGGGTGGTCCCCTCAACATCAAACTCATCCTCGGAAGCTTTGCCATCCTCCAAATCATCGAGTTCGGACTGCGAATGACCCTCGACCGATCCGGACCACCCGACCCCCTCGGGGGCCTTCAGGCTTCCGAAGAAGGCTATTGGGGTCTGCTTTATAGCCTGGCCTCCGCCTGCATTGCCGCTCCGATTGCCGAGGAAATCCTTTACCGCGGCGTACTTTTCCGATCCCTCGCAAACCGCATCAGAATCTGGGCCGCCGCCATCGCTTCATCGGCCGTTTTTGCTCTCGTCCACTTCTACGAACTGCCCAGCCTGATCATGGTCTTCTCCGTCGGCATGACATGCGCTCTTTGCTACGCTTCCAGCCGCGCCCTCCTCACCGCCATCGGCCTCCACGCCCTTTACAATGCAGCGATAAAGATACCTGAATGGATCGTCTACCACACGCCGCTATCCTAACGGACCTCCAAAAGCGCTGGCAAATCTTGCCCACCTCCCCCATTCAATCTTACGAAAATGAGTCAAGAGACCTTTAAAGCCCCCGAGCTGGATCAGCTTGCCCAAATGCTTCCAGCCTATGACTTCGAGTTCTTCATCGCCCAAGGGGGAATGGGCGCGGTCTACAAGGCACGCCAAAGATCCCTCGATCGTGAAGTGGCGATCAAAATCCTGCCTCGCGAACTAGGTGAAGACCCCGGATTCCGCGAATCATTTGAGACCGAGGCTAAAGCCATGGCCAAGCTCAACCACCCCAACCTCCTTGGGGTTTATGACTTCGGAGACATCGACGGGATGCCCTACATCGTCATGGAGTTCGTCGACGGAAAGTCGCTCTACCACTCTGCTTGGAACAAAATCATTGAACCCAAGCAGGCAATCGAAATCGTCAAAGGCATCTGCGAGGGACTCGGGCACGCCCATGAAAACGGTATTCTTCACCGCGACATCAAACCAGCCAACATCCTCCTCACTCCCAAGGCCGAACCAAAAATCGGCGACTTCGGCCTCGCTCAGCACGCCGATACCGTTGGGTCAGGGGAAGTCATGGGCACCCCAGGATACGCCGCCCCTGAGCTTATCCACAGCCCCGAGCAGGCAGGGATCGGCACCGACATCTACGCAGTCGGGGTCATCCTTCACGAACTCATCACCGGACAGCGACCCGACCCCAACGGGGTTGAGGCTCCCACACCTTTCGGAGACCGGACGCTCGACGCCATCTGGCAAAAAGCCACCGATCCTCAAATCACCAATCGCTACCAGTCCACTGCTGAAATGGCCGCTGCCCTCACCGCTTGGCGCCCCACAAGCCGTCGCCTTGCCACGGGAGCGAAATCCAAGCCCATGTTGGTGACCCCGCCAAAGACAGGCTCCCCAAAACCAAAGACTCCGCACCCCGCCAGTGTCCGCACCCCGGCAAGCCACGCACCCAGCCACGCACCCAGCCACGCACCCAGCCACGCACCCAAACCCGTGCCTCTCCCCGTCGCAACCGGCGACAACTGGTCGCTCGCTCGGAACATGGCGATCATCGCCTTTCTGATCGCGGTGATCGGTTTCGGCTACAAAATGCTGCAACGCGCCAAAAAGAACATCGGGAGTGGCGAAAAACCCGGCGTAGAGGAAAGACAGACCACCCCAAGACCAGCACCAAAACCGGAAGTCGTCGTCACCCCCATCAAAGAATCCCCTCCGGCACCAAAACCCGAATCTAGCACTCCCGCCTCGGAGGAGACAGCGCCACCCGCCCCTCCCATCGAAGAGACCACCTCCGAGTCCCTTGCCCGCCTGAAGGACGACCTGGCCCAAGGCCGAAGGGACGAGCTTCCCGTCGGATCCCAGCGCCGGGGAACCAACGACTATCTCTTCGTCGAATCTCCGATGAGCTGGTATGCTGCCCAGCTTTTCGCCGAAGAACACGGCGCTCATCTGGCTATTCTCGAATCAAACGAAGAGCTCAGCTGGCTCTCTCAACTCGTGCCCGACGACCAAACCGCCTGGCTGGGCTCGGGTCGTTCCGAGCGCAAGGTCTGGACCGACAACGATGGCACCGATTGGGACCTCGAAGACGAGCCAAAAGGAGTCGGCCCCTTCGCCACGCTGAGCGATCTGGGCATCCTACGCGCCGGCAAGGCAACTGAAACCAAACCTTTCCTCTTGCAGTGGTATCGCGATGGCTCAAACCCCGGCACGCTGATCACCATCCTTGAGCGAACCAAGCAGACCCTCGACTCTCCCAACCCCATCTATCCCCCGGGGACCGTGTCGCTCGGAGCGCGCCAAATCCTGCTCCTTCCGATCGCCGTGAAGCGCAGTCAGGCCGAGGCCCTCGCCGCCAGAGCAGGTGGTACCCTTGCCGTCCCGTCCAGCAGCGAGGAAATCAGCTGGCTGGCCGATGAAACGGAAGACCTGCAACCCGACCCCACCCTCTGGCTCGGTGGCCAGCGCAAGGACGGTCAATGGACCTGGGATACCGGCGAAGCTTGGGAAAATGCGGCGTGGATCGACGGAATCGAACCCGACAAAGACGGCGACGCCTTGATCCTGATTCCAGGAAAAGGCTGGAGCAGCGCTGATCCCTCCAACTCCGACGCTGGCTTCGTGATCGAATGGAGCCGTGACGCGGCAACCGCCAATTGAAGACTCACTCGTTACGCATGAAATCCGCAACCTGAAGGAAAAAGGCATCCAGCATCACCCGAACCTCTTCGGGCACCTCCGTTTCCAACATCGCAGAGGACATCAAGGCCACCCATCGGTCCCGCTCCGCCTCACCGATCGAAAAACCCGCGTGACGCATTCGCAGCCGGGGATGCCCTCTCTTAAACGTGTAGGTCGGATCCCCTAACAGCCGGAACTTCAGGAAGTCCCGCAAACGCTCCTCGGCCCCCTCCCAGTCCTCGTCCGGATACATCGGCCCAATCAGTTCATCCACCCGCACCTTGGCATAAAACGCAGCCACCATCGCGGCAATGCCCTCGGGCCCGACCTCGCGGGCCACCCTCTGCTCCAATGTCTCCACAAGCCGGAGACTAAGGCGTGAAACTCCACTGGCAACCCTCGGTCTCCCGCCTAGGGTCCACCCGTGCCCGCCAAGAAGTCCGCCAAACGCAAGACCACCATCAAAAAGAGCCCAACCAAGGATGTGATCTCCATCCGTGGTGCCCGCCAGCACAACCTCAAGGACCTCGATCTCGACATCCCCCTCGGCCAACTCACCGTCGTCACCGGTCCCTCCGGCTGCGGCAAATCCTCCCTCGCCTTCCACACCCTCTACGCCGAAGGCCAACGACGCTACGTCGAAACCTTCTCCCCCTACGTCCGGCAGTTCTTCGACCGCATGGACAAGCCCGATGTCGACCGCATCGACGGCATCCCGCCCGCCATCGCCATCGAGCAAAAAAACACCATCCGCACCTCCCGCTCAACCGTCGGCACCCTCACCGAGATCAACGACTACCTCAAACTCCTCTTCGCCCGCAGCGCCATCGGCTACGATCCCGTCACCGGCGAAGAAATCCGCCCCGACTCCCCCGAGTCCGCCACCGCCTGGACCCTCGAAAACCTCGCCAACCAGGCCGTCCTCATCACCTTCTCCGTCCCCATCCCCGAAGATACCAGCACCGACGACCTCTTCCCCTTCCTCAACCAACAAGGCTACCTCCGCATCCTCACCCCAAGCGGCGAAATCCTCCGCACCGACGAGCCAGCCCCCCCTACCAGTGGCATGACCGTCCCGGTCATGAACCCCAGCAGCCCGACAAACCCCTCCCCCACAGTAACCATCATCCAGGACCGCATCACCCTCTCCAAAAAAAACCAAACCCGCCTCCTCGAAGCCCTCGAAGCCGCCTTCACCCTCGGCAAAGGCACAGCCTCAATCTCAAGTCTCAAATCTCAAGTTTCCCGGTCCTTCACCATCAAGTGGACCAACCCCGCCACCGGCCACACCCTCCGGCCACCCACCCCCGCCCTCTTCTCATTCAATAACCCGGTCGGCGCCTGTCCGATGTGCCGCGGATTCGGCAGAACCATCGGACTCGACCTCGAGAAATCCGTTCCCGACCCCTCGCTCTCGATCAAGGAAGGAGCCATCAAACCCTTTCAAGGCGAACGCGGCGAGGAATGCCAGCGTGACCTGATCCGCAACTGCAGAGAACGCGGCATCGATATCAAGACCCCATGGTTCGAACTCGATGAAGACATCCAGGAATGGATCTACTACGGAGATCAGGGGAGCCTGGGCGTCCCGCCCGCATCTTCAGACATCGAGGATCTCGAAGAGATCAAACAATCCGGCGGCTGGTATGGCGTCAAAGGCTTCTTCGACTGGCTCGAAACCAAGGCCTACAAGATGCACGTCCGCATCTTCCTCAGCCGCTACCGATCCTACACCAACTGCCCTGAATGCCGCGGCAAACGCCTCCAACCCGAAGCCCTCTGCTTCAAGATCCAGGACAAAACCCTCCCCGAGCTCTGGCACCTCCCCATCAACGAACTTCTCCCATTCTTTCAAACACTGCTCACTGCTCACTGCTCACTCGGCACTTCCCCCGACCCCTCCCTTAAACTCATCCACACCGAAATCACCAACCGTCTCGACTACCTCACCCAGGTCGGGCTTGGCTACCTCACCCTCAACCGCCCCGCCCGCACCCTCTCCGGCGGTGAAATCGAACGCGTCAACCTCACCGCCTGCCTCGGCGCCTCGCTAACCAACACGCTCTTCGTCCTCGACGAACCCACCGTCGGCCTCCACTCCCGCGACATCCAGCGCCTCGTCGGCATCATGCACCGGCTTCGCGACCGCGGGAACACCCTCGTCGTCGTCGAACACGAGGAAACCGTGATGCGCGCCGCCGACAACCTCATCGACCTCGGCCCCGCCTCCGGCGAACACGGCGGCAATATTATCTATCAGGGGAGCGTGGGCGTCCCGCCCGCCTCTAAAAATACCCGCGGCAAAGCCGCCAAATCACCACTTCACACGGATCACTCCGGCACCCTCCCCTGGCTCTCCGGCGAAAAATCCATCCCCCTACCCGCCAAACGCCGCACCCCCACCGACCGATCCATCCACATCAAAGGCGCCACCCTCCACAATCTCAAGAAACTCGACGCCTCCATTCCCCTCGATCTCTTCGTCTGCGTCACCGGCGTCTCCGGCTCCGGAAAATCCACCCTCGCCCACGACGTCCTCCACACCAATCTCTGCAAGAAGCTCGGCCAACCTCTCGGTGATACCAGCGCCGCCCCGATCCGCGAATTACTAGGAACCGAGTACCTCAGCGAAGTCCTTCTCGTCGACCAATCCCCGCTCGCCCGGACCCCGCGTTCCACCCCCGCCGTCCTCCTCGGTGCCTTCAACTTCATCCGCCAGCTCTTCGCCCAGGAACCCGCTGCGCAAGCCCAGGGAGCGAACACCGGCTACTTCTCCTTCAACTCCGGCGACGGTCGCTGCGACCGCTGCTCCGGTGCCGGTAGCGAGAAGGTCGAAATGCAGTTCCTGTCCGACCTTCAGGTCACCTGCCCCGATTGCTCTGGCCGCCGCTACAAACCCTCCGCCCTCGACATCACCTACTTCGGAAAATCCATCGCCGACGTCCTCGAACTCACCATCGATCAAGCGATCAACTTCTTCAACGACAGCAAAAAACTCCGCCCTTCCTCCAAAAAGCGCCACAAGCAAATCCGCGACATCCTCGCCCCCCTTTCCGAAGTCGGCCTCGGCTACCTCCGCCTCGGCCAACCCCTCAACACCCTCTCCGGCGGCGAATCCCAGCGCCTCAAACTCTGCCAAATCCTCTCCTCTACCAGCACCACCAAACCTACCAGTGGCATGACCGTCCCGGTCATGAACTCCAGCGGCAAAAAGCAACCCAATCAGCCGCAGCCCACTACCAAACTCCTCATCCTCGACGAACCCACCACCGGCCTCCACTTCTCCGACATCGAACGCCTGCTCGGCGTCTTCCAACGCCTCGTCGACTCCGGCCACTCCCTCGTCGTCATCGAGCACAATCTCGACGTCATCAAGAGCGCCGACTGGATCATCGATCTCGGCCCGGAAGCCGGCACCCAGGGCGGCCAGATCGTCGGCGAAGGCCCACCCGAAGCGATCGCCAAACTCAAAACCGAAACCGGCCGCTTCCTCAAGGTGAGCATGGGCACTCGTACCTCGTCATCCAGAAAGCGCGGCAAAGCCGCCAAATCATCACTTCACACGGATCACTCGGCACTCGGCACTCCCGCGCAGCGGGCCATCATCCTCCGCGGCGCCCGCGAGCACAACCTCAAGAACCTCTCCGTCGACATCCCACGCGACCAGTTCGTCGTCATCTCCGGCCTCTCCGGTTCCGGCAAATCCACCATCGCCTTCGACATCCTCTTCGCCGAAGGCCAACGACGCTTCCTCGACTCCATGTCGACCTACGCACGCCAGTTCGCCGAGCAGCTGGAAAAACCCGACCTCGACCTCCTCGCCGGCCTCCCCCCCACCGTCGCCATCGAGCAACGCATCTCCCAGGGCGGCATCAAATCCACCGTCGCCACCGTCACCGAAATCTGGAACTTCATCCGCCTCCTGTACGCCAAGCTCGGCACCCGCTACTGCCCGGATTGCGACGTGCCCGTCGAAAAACAGTCGATCGCCGCCATCGAGAAAACCGTCCGCGCCCACCTCAAGAAGGGCCCCGTCTCCATCCTCGCCCCCATCATCCGTGGGCGTAAGGGATACCATACCGACGTCGCCGAATGGGCCCTCAAACAAGGATTTACGAGACTCCTGGTAGATCGCCAATTCAAAGACGCCGAAGGCTTCGAACGCCTCGCCCGCTTCAAGGAGCACGACATCGACGTCGTCGTGGCCGAAGGAAACCAATCCGCCATCACCGAGCTCACAGCTTCGATCGAACGCGCCCTTGAACTCGGCAAAGGCACCATCCGCCTTTTCACCCCCGACAAGAAATTCGTCCTTCTTTCCACCGAAGCATCCTGCCCGTCCTGCCACACCTCCTTCGATGAACTCGATCCCCGCCTCTTCTCCTTCAACTCTCCCCACGGCTGGTGCACCGAGTGCCGCGGCCACGGCCAGATCCCCAAAGGGCGTCACCATTTGGACATCTCCCGCTACGACTCCGTCCTCGCCGCCGAAATGGACGACGACCGCAAGGTCTCGCGCATGGATCACGACGAACTCGTGACCTGCCCCAGCTGCGAAGGCGCCCGCCTCAATCCCCAGTCCCGCGCCGTTCGCCTCGGGACCACCAAGCGCAACGCCATCGCCATCGCCGACCTCTCCAGCCAATCGGTCATCGAGTCTTCCGCCCATTTCACCAAACTCAAATTCACCGACAACCGCCAGAATCTGATCTCGCGCGACATCCTCCCCGAAATCACCCAGCGTCTCGCCTTCCTCCAACACGTCGGCCTCGGCTACCTCCAGCTCGACCGCTCCGCCAAAACGCTCTCTGGCGGCGAGTCCCAGCGCATCCGCCTCGCCGCCCAACTCGGCTCGAACCTGCGCGGCGTCCTCTACGTCCTCGACGAACCGACCATCGGCCTCCACCCGCGCGACAACGAAGCTCTGTTAGACACCCTGGTCGGCCTCCGCGACCGAGGCAATTCCCTCGTCATCGTCGAGCACGACGAAGACACCATCGCCCGCGCCGACCACCTCATCGACCTCGGCCCTGGCGCCGGACGCCTCGGCGGCGAAATCGTCTACCAAGGCCCACCCCCAAGACAGGGGAGCGTGGGCGTCCCGCCCACTCCAAAAACAAAACGCGGCAAAGCCGCCAAATCATCACTTGGCACTCGGAACTCGGCACTCGGCACTCCCGCGCAGCAGGCCTCCCCCACCTACCAGGCTCTAACAAACCCGATCGTCCACCCCATCCGTGGCAAGCGCCGCCCCATCGGTAAGACCCACAAGCAACTCAAACTCACCGGCTGCCACGCCAACAACCTCAAGCACATCGACGCCGCCATCCCCCTCGGTCGACTCACCGTCCTAACAGGCATCTCCGGCTCCGGAAAATCCACCCTGATGCGCCAATGCGTCGCCGCTGCCGCAGACACCAAGTCCAAGGCGAACAAGCCGTTCAAGAAGGCCACCGGCTTCCAACACATCAAGTCCACCTACACCGTCGACCAATCCCCCATCGGCAAAACCTCCCGCTCCTGCCCCGCCACCTACGTCAAGGTCTTCGACGACATCCGCAAGCTCTTCGCCCAACTCCCGGAGTCGCGCATGCGCGGCTACGAAGCCACCCGTTTTTCCTTCAACACCGGCGGCGGTCGCTGCCCCGACTGCGATGGCAATGGACGCATCAAACTCGAAATGGACTTCCTCCCCACCACCTGGATCCCCTGCGAAACCTGCGACGAACTCCGCTACAACCCTGCCACCCTCGAAGTCCGCTTCCGCGAAAAAAGTATTGGCGACGTCCTCCGGCTCACCATCGAGCAAGCTGCCGAATTCTTCGAATCCCAGCCGCGCATCGCCACCCCATTGAAGCTCCTCGCCGACACCGGCCTCGGCTACCTCCAACTCGGCCAACCATCCCCAACCTTATCCGGCGGCGAAGCCCAGCGCATCAAACTCGTCTCTCAACTCATCAAAGGCCGCTCCGCAAAAGCACAACTCACCAACGCAGCACTCAAGGCCACCAATCTCTATCTCATCGAAGAGCCCACCGTCGGCCTCCATCTCGAAGACGTGAGAAAGCTCATCGACGTCCTCCACCGGCTTGTCGACGAAGGCCACACCGTCATCGTCATCGAGCACCACATGGCCGTCGCCGCCGAAGCCGACTGGATCCTCGACCTCGGCCCGGAAGCAGGCGAGAACGGCGGCACCATCGTCGCCCAAGGCCCCCCCGAAAAAATCGCCCAATCCAAACGCTCCGCCACCGCTCCCTTCCTCAAAAAGGAGCTCGCGACCAAGCGTTCGTAGTTACTCCATCAGGGGTCCACGCCACTTGAAAATCCTCATCGGCGCCACAGGCTGAAAAGTTCAGCCCTGCCCCGAATATCTCTTCCCGAGTCACCACGATCCTTTCGATAGGAGGCTCGCCGCAAAGGCCTATCTCGGCACCCTCACCCTGTCTTCCCGCGATCCGTTTTCCGCCGAACTCGGACTCGACCTGATCTGGCAAATCCCATGTCCGTCTTCGAAGGCCTCCTCGCCCATCTTGCTGATCCAAAAAGGACCAAAAAAGGGATTTGATGGAGCCCGTATAAATTTTCTGGATTTTTCCAAGTGCGGTCGCTAAAGAAGACTTCAGCAACAGCAGGACCGATTGGCATGACTCGTTTCAGCCAACCTCTCATTTTATCTGCTGCGGTATCCCCCTTAACTCAAAGATCGTAAAGACTCGGCCTGAATCAGGCCTGGAGGACTTCGGTTTTTTAAAAGGGGAGGACAAAATCCATCGGGCCATCGGTTTCCACCGATCGTTCAAGCTTTCCCCTCGATATTTCATACCCCCACCCCCCATGCAATTCCCCCGCAAAGCCTCCATCGCTCGCGAGTCGACTCAAGACCAGTCAGCCGCCGGCCATCATGACCGGATATCAGCAGCCGCCTACGCACTTCAGCCCAACATCCCGGGTATTTGCTTCACGGTCGGCATTGTTTTCTCCTGCGTCCTGATTCTCGCCACCATCTTCCAGATGCTCGATACCACCCCGGCGACCACCTCGGTGATACTCAATCGCTTCAGCCTGGCACGCGAGAACAACATCGGTTCCTGGTGGTCCGGCACCCTTCTCGCCTTGGGCGGCATCTACGCCTTCGACGGCTTTGCTCTCCTCCGGAAAAAAGACCCCGCCGCCGCAAAGTCGTGGTTGTTCATCGGTGTTCTCCTGATTGCGCTCTCCGCCGATGAGGTCGGCTCCATTCACGAAAGGCAGTCGAAAGTCACCCAAGCACTCGGACTCGGAACCTGGCTGGTTCGGATTCCAGTAGGACTGTTCATTGCGGGCATGCTGGCCAAGGCCATGCTGAATTTCTGGAAATCCCCCCACGTCCCACTTCACACCTTTGTCCTGATGTTCATCGGCTTCGGCATGATGGGCACGGTTCCCTTTCAGGAACTTCTTGAAGGCCGACTCCCATGGGATGGCCAGGCAGTGAAAGCACTCCGCACCGGTCTTGAGGAAGGAACAGAAGTCCTCAGCATGCTCATTCTCATGCGCGGCTGCATGACCCAATCGTGCGAACTCGCCCTGACCCGCGCATTCTCCACCAATTCCGCCTTCACCGTTCTTCGGAAAATGCGATTCCTGACGCCGATCGTTGCCCTGGTTATTGCGCCACTTCTTGCCCTTTTTACGGCTTCACTCGGTGATCAGAATCGCGGTCGTCCTTCCGACTGGTTTGCCTCACTCACTTTTCTCGCAGCAGGCCTTGTCTTGATCGCTCCCGCCTTTCGACGGCTCAGTGCTGTCAGTTGGCAAATCAGGTCGCTTGCCACCGTATGCTTCCTGGCATCCTTGATGGTGGTCTCCATCAACCCTGTCCGGGTCATCATGATGGGTGAAACCGTGCTTAATCTCAGGATGGTTCTTCTGGCCTCCTTCATCATCCTGGGAGGTCTCATCCGTGTCACGCCTGACACGGCCCATCAGCGGATTCTTGCCCCTGTCATCATCGCCACGATGCTTCTCGCCATGGCCGCACTCGCCCCTGCCAACCTGGCATTGAGCTTCCTCATGGCCCAATGGGTCGGCCTTCTCATCTTCTGGAACTGCTCGAAGGAAAGCCAGCGCGACGAGACCAAGGATCTGCTATTCGAGTAATCGTAGCGGCGTCCGCTCTTCTTTCGTAGCTCTTCCCAGCGGGACGGGCCCATCATTGCCCGCCAGGCCTGAAAGCCGGACCCGATCAACCCGAGGGGCACAAGCTAGTCCCCGGACTTCAGCACCTTGATGAAGGCATCCTGCGGGATGTTCACCTTGCCGAAGGCCTTCATCTTTTCCTTACCCTTCTTCTGTTTCTCAAGTAGTTTGCGCTTCCGGGAGATGTCACCACCGTAGCACTTGGCGGTCACATTCTTGCTCATCGCAGAGATTCGCTCCGAGGCAATGATGCTGCCACCGATACAGGCCTGAATCGCGACAACGAACAACTGCCGGGGAATCACTTCCTTCAGACGCAGCGCCAACGCACGACCGTAGGACTCAGCCTTTTCACGATGCACGATCGTCGAGAACGCTTCGACCGGTTCGCTCGCGATCATGATGTCCATCTTGACCATCTTCGCCGGGCGATACCCGCAGTGCTCGTAATCCATTGAACCGTAACCACGAGTCATCGATTTCATCCGGTCATTGAAATCGACCAAAATCTCAGCGAGAGGCAACTCAGAGGTCAGCATCACGCGGCTGTCGTCGATCGTTTCCGTGTGAGTCACTTCACCACGCTTCTCCATGACCAGCGCCATGATGTCACCGATAAACTCACCCGGAATCATAATGAAGATCCGCACCATCGGCTCACGGATTTCCTGGATCACTTGCTGCTCAGGAAGCATCGCAGGGTTATCCACGATCAATTCCTCTCCATTCGTCTTCGTGACCTCGTAGATCACCGATGGATAGGTCGAGATGACATCCATGTTGAACTCGCGACGCAGACGTTCCTGAATGATCTCCATGTGAAGAAGGCCGAGGAATCCACAACGGAAACCAAAGCCCAACGCAGTCGAACTTTCCGACATGAACGTGAAGGCCGCATCGTTGATCTGCAGCTTACCCATGGCCATTTTCAGTGATTCATAATCGGACGAGTCAACAGGATAGATCCCTGAGAAAACCATCGGCTGAATCTCTTTATAACCAGGAAGTGCTTCAGGGCATGGATGTGTCGAGTCGGTAACGGTATCACCAATCTTCGCTTCGTCCGCCGACTTCATGTTGGCGATCAAGTAGCCCACATCACCCGCCACCAGGTTATCGCGTTTGGTCATCTTCGGAGTAAAGACACCACACTCTTTCACTTCGTAGGTCTTGCCGGTGGCAAAAAGCTTGATGCGCTGACCCTTCCGAATCGATCCGGAGAACACCCGCACATAAGAGACGACTCCACGGAAGGTATCGTAAATCGAATCGAACACCGTCGCCCGCAGCAACTTGTCGGGATTCTCTACTGGTGCTGGCACGCGCGCGACCACGGCCTCGAGAATGTCCTCGATGCCGATGCCATTTTTCGCGGAGGCAGGAATCGCGTCCTCAGCGGGAATCGCCAGGATGTCTTCGAGCTGTTGCTTGCAGCGGTCGACATCCGCAGCGGGCAAGTCGATTTTATTGAGCACGGGAATGATCAGAAGATTCTGATCCAGCGCGAGGTGAAGGTTCGCCATGGTCTGCGCTTCCACCCCTTGCGCCGCATCGATCATCAAGATCGCTCCCTCACAAGCGGCGAGCGAGCGCGCCACTTCATAGGAGAAGTCCACGTGACCGGGCGTATCAAGGAGATTGAGATTGTAGACAACCCCATCCTTGGCCTTGTACTTCATCGCCACTGGGTGCGATTTGATCGTAATCCCCTTCTCCCGCTCGAGATCCATGGCGTCGAGAAGTTGGTCCTGCTTCTGACGATCTGAAATCGTGCTGGTGAACTCCAACAAACGGTCAGACAGCGTGGTCTTGCCGTGATCAATGTGGGCGATGATCGAGAAATTGCGTGTAAACTCAGTGGCCATGATGGGATCAGAAGCAGCGGAGGAAGCTCCGGGCGGGCGCAGGAAAGCCCGGACTCGGCCGAAAATCACGGAAAAAGAATATCCCGGTGATCAAACCCCTTCGCGGGATTGCCGACCACCCTCCTCCTCTGCTAGTACTCCTTGAAGTGACAAACCGCTACGAGATTCTCGACATCCTCAGCCAGGACGGCAGCGGCGTGTCTTTTCATGCCCAAGACAGGGAATCCGGCAAGGAAGTCGTCGTCCGGAGATTCTTCCCCTTCGGCACCGATGGCGGTGGCCTGCAGGGTGAGGAAAAGCTCGCCTACGAGATCGGAGTCAAACGGCTCCAGGAGATTTCGCACCCGGCCCTGCGCTCCGTCCTCGATGGCGGAACGGACCCCGTCGACGGCATGCCCTTCCTCGTCACCGAGTGGCTCGAGGGAGAAATGCTCAGCGAACGCATGAAGGACGGTCACCTCAGCCCCGAATCGGTCCGAGCGATCGCCGATCTGGCTTTGGAAACCTCTCAAATTCTTTCCGAAGCCTTTGGTGAAGAGGCAATCTGGATCGAAACCGATCCCACCACCATCATCGTTTCCGATCAGGACGCCGCCCGCCAAGTCACCTTCTGGATTTCTCCTCTCCGCTGGCTCGGCGATCCAAGCGTCCGCTCCGACCTCAAGCCACTGCTCGAAATGGTCGAAACCCTCTCTGGCTGGCGCGGCCAGATGATCTCCCGCAGCTCCGGTGCCGGTCTGGGTGCCTGGGTCAAAACCCTGCGAGACGAACCCAACACCTGGACTCTCGCCCAGGCCAAAGCCGCTCTGCACGAACCCGCCACCATCGTCGAAGCCTCGGCAGCCGAAGCCCAAGCCAATCCAGTTGCCGCCGCCCTTCCGCCCGCACCGGCACCCCAGCAAGTGGTCTTCGTCAATCGCCCTGTGATCTGGCCTTGGCTGCTCTCAGGTATCCTCGCACTTGGCGCGGCCGGCATCCTCCTCTGGCGCCAGATGAATCCACCCATTGCTCAAGCGCCAGCCATGGCCCAAGGGGAGCCTGCCCAGCGCACCTCCGCCGTGCCGAAATCCTCGCCGACTCCAGCGGCGACGACTCCGAAGCCGACTCCTACCCCAAAGGCGACCTCGAAGCCAGCAAGCAGCGAATCCAGTTTGGAAGCCATCAACCGACGAGCTGCCGAAATGGCCGCCGAGGCCGAAGCAAGCATCCTCATCACCAGTGGCGAAAAAGCCACTCTCGCGGGAATAGTCACCAGCACCGAATCAAGCAGCACTGGAAAATCCCACTACCTGCAGTTCAAGACAGACCAAGGAGATCAAGTCCTCTGGGCCATGTTTCGCAGCTCGGACTGGAAAGACTTCGACCTCGGGACCCTCAAGGACTTCGAAGGAAAACATGCCCGTTTCAGCGGCCGCTGGAGCCCGGAAAGCAGCCGCCGGAAAATGGTCCTCCGGATGACCAATCCCGAGCAGCTTGAGCTTCTCGATTGATTGACTCTTCGAATGGAAGCTCCCATCTCGATTCCCTCCGACTCCGAGCTCGCCGCCTGCGACTTCCTCACGCCCAAGGAGGTCCTGTCGCTATCAGCAGTCGGCATCCTCAGGGTCCGACAGCTCCTCGATTGGCTGCCGAAGCGCTACGAAGACCGCCGCCGCTTCGATGCCTTTCCCGCCGCACCCGGTGGCCCTGCCATCTGCATCCGCGGAACCGTCATCGATACCCGGAATCGTTTCGGCGGCCGGGTCCGCTTCTACGAAGCCATCGTCACCGACGCCTCCGGTCAGCCCGCCCTCGGCCCGGCAACCCTCACCTGCCGCTGGTTCAACATGCCCTTCCTCTCGAAGGTTCTCGCCGCCGGACAAGAAGTCATTCTCCATGGCAAACCCAAGGACTTCCAGGGCCGCATCGTGATCGACCACCCCGAGTTCGAAGTCATCAAGGACGACTCCGGCCCCTCCATCCATCTCGAACGCATCGTCCCCGTCTACCGCAACATCTCGGGCATCCCGCAACGTCGACTACGAGAGTTGCAGTACCTCATACTGAAAAAGGTCGTCCCGGGCACCCTCGCCTCCGCCTACGAGGTGGACGACAGCTATCCCTGCCACGAAGCCTACCGCGAAGTTCATTTCCCGGACTCGATCGAACAAACGGAAGCCGCCCGCCGCCGCTTCGCCCTCGAGGAATTCTTCGCCCTCCAGCTCAACGTCGTCTGGCGCCGCTCACGCATCCTTCACTCGAACGGTCGCGTGCTTGGCAAGAAGACCACCCTCCTTAAAGCCTTTTACCAAAGCCTGCCCTTCGACCTAACAGGTGCCCAGAAACGCTCCATCAAGGAGATCCTCGCCGACCTCCGACAAGCCCGGCCGATGAACCGCCTGCTACAAGGCGACGTCGGTTCCGGAAAAACCTTCGTCGCGGTGGCCTCGATGCTGCTGGCCATCGACTCCGGCGTGCAGGCTGCCCTGATGGCACCAACCCAGATCCTTGCCGAGCAGCACTACCTGACCTTCCGCCAATGGCTCGAACCGCTCGGCATCCGCGTCGCGCTGCGAACCGCCAATCGTCAGGAAAACTCCCACATCGACCTCGCCGGCGAGCCGCAGATCATCATCGGCACCCACGCCCTGCTCTTCGACTCGGTCACCTTCCAGGACCTCGGCCTGATCGTCATCGACGAACAACACAAGTTCGGCGTCCTCCAGCGCGGAAGACTTATCGCCCAAGGCACGCAGCCCGACGTCCTCGTCATGACCGCCACGCCGATCCCGCGCACGCTCACCATGACCATCTACGGCGACCTCGATGTCTCCATCCTCGATGAACGTCCCGCCGGACGCGGAAAATTGGTCACCGCCCTGCGCGTGAAACCGAAACAGACCGACCTCACCAAATTCGTCAAAGAACAGCTCGATCAGGGCCGTCAGGCCTACATGGTTTATCCTCTGGTCGAAGACAGCGACAAACTCAAGGCCGAGTCCGCCACCGCCGCCCATGAGAAGTGGAAGAAACGACTCTCCAAATATGAAGTCGGTCTGATCCACGGAAAGATCGATCCCGAGGAAAAGGAATCCATCATGCGCCGCTTCCGCGATGGTGAGATCGATGTCCTCGTCGCCACCACCGTCATCGAGGTCGGCGTCGATGTGCCGAACGCCAACCTGATGATCATCCATCATGCCGAACGCTTCGGCCTCGCCCAGCTCCACCAGCTTCGCGGCCGCATCGGTCGCGGTGAACACAAGAGCTACTGCATCCTTCTAACAGATGGTAAAAGTGAGGAAGCCATGGAGAAGCTCGGAGTCATGGCCAGGACCAGCGACGGCTTCGTCATCGCCGAAGAAGACCTTCGTTTGCGCGGACCCGGCGATGTCCTCGGCACCATGCAGAGCGGCCTCGGCGACCTTCGCTTTCCCGACTTCCTCGCCGACACCGCCCTCCTGCGCGAAGCCCGCTCGCTGGCTGATCAGGTCATCAGCGAAGACCCCACGCTAACAGGTCCGCACGCGAATCTTCTCGCCCTCATCCACGAGCCCCCGACCGATCCCATCGCCTCGGTCTGAGCGTAACGCGCAACGGAGCGCGTTCATCCTGAACGCTGCGGGCCGCGGACATTCTGTCCGCCTACCCGCCAACAGTCGGCAGAATGCCGACACCACTCAGTCGAGAGAATCTCGACGCTCCTCAGCCCCGCCCATCCCCCGAATCGCCTTCTACGGCCCCGGGATATTCCAAACGAACCTGTCGCTTGGAATAGCTGTAGATCGCCCGATCAGCGAAACTCTCCGGCATGACAACCACCACTCCTCACACTTTCGATATCAAAATCGATCGGAACGAATTTATCCGTGTCTCGGCAAAGGAGGAGGTCGTCACCGTCCGTCTCATAAGCACTCTCATACTATTCGTGGGCGCATTGCTCGTCGCGGGAGTACTTTCCGATGAAACATCCAAAGCTTGGGTTCCTTTCGCTAACCTGCTGGGCGCTATCGCGACCGGTGTCACGCTAGCGTGGGCCACGGGGACGGTCTACGCCAGCACCATTGGATACCGTCGCGGCTCACGAAGAGCCGACCAGTTTCGAGCACGGGTAGAGGGAGCTTTCCTTCGAATCATTGACCTCAAGTCTGATCGAAAAATCCACTTCAATCAGATCGTCGACTATCAGATTGATGAATCGGATTCTCCCAATGTTGCAACGCTCTCAATGAACACTAGCTCTGGAGGACGTGTCATCATCCCCGCCGTCATCAACGCCCTCGAAACGCGCGACCTCCTCGCTGAGGTCGATTCGGAGAGGGAATAGCCAAGCTGTTACCCGTCCTGCCAGTCCTCTAACCTCAGACCCACAACGCGCTCGAACTCTTGAGTGTTGTGGGTCACAAGCGTGACATCCAAAGCCAAGGCCTGACCGGCAAGTTGAAGATCATAGGGCCCGATTCTCTGACCCGCTTTCTCCAGATCCCATCGAACCCCCGCCGATCTCAAAGCCGAATCCCAATCGAAGGGAATCAAATGCAGCGGCTTGAGAAAAATCATTACCTTGCGAGCTTCGCTTTCCGGGTCTCGGCATCTCTCCACGCCAGAAAACAACTCAAAGACACTCACCATCGAAACTCCACAGTCGTCGGGCGAACTAGCACCCATCCGTCTGCCCACCTCCTTATCTCCACGTAGGACCCGGATGCATACATTCGTATCCAGCAAATACTTCATGCTCCCAGATCGACCGACGAAGGCAATTCCCCCTGATCCATCCGCACAAATCCGGGATCCTCGATTCGGATCTCGTCAAAATATCCTCTAGGCCAAACCTCGGCCTTGATCGGCTCAAGCAAAACCCCGTCGCCCAATCGGCGCACCGTTACCTCCTTCCCCTCAAACCTAAGAGCCTTGGGGATCCGCACGGCCTGCGACCGACCATTAAGAAAAACCGTTGTTGTCATATACGGTATATACCCTGCTTCCTTCGATCCGTCAATCCCCCCAAACGCCTCTCCCACTGCCACGCGCCTCGCTTTCGATCTCCTCGAGTCGCTGTTGCTGGCCGCTCCGCCGCAATCCACCAGGGACATCGCCTCCTTTGGTATGAATCCTCACCAGACCCTCGCGCACCAGTTGCTCATGCAGCCATCCCCCATCGGAAGTCTCGACAAAGGCGTGATACCTCCGGTCTTCGAAAGGGTCATCCCATTCGGTGAAAATCGTAAACGACTCCCCTCCCAAACGCTCATGAACGTAATTCTTCGCCGCAACGCCGATCTCCACCGCCCGCTCAGGCGACACGCCAAGATCGCGCGCCTGATCATTGATCCGGTCGTGGTTATTACGACCCCCACCGTAGCTCTTGAATGCCGACTCCGGAGCATCCACAAAATACAGGCGCAACTCCTCGACCCGACCATCCGGCAGCTTCACCTTGAAACTATCGCCATCATTCCGGCGATCATCCACCAGGCGGCATCCCTCAAAGCGCTCGTAGCGCCCATCGCTTGCAGCCGCCTGCTCCTCGCCCGCGATGACTGCCACGAGATCACGCTTGTGATCCTTCAGCCACAGCACTGCTGCCAGGATGATCAAAACCACGACTGGCCATGAAGCCTGCTTCGCCTGCACTCCCATGACTCAAAGCCCTTTGAAGCCCTTGTATTCAGGACAAGTCCCGATCGGCACGGCCTGCTTGCTCCATTCCTTGTTGAGCCGGCGGTACTTGTTGATGAAGGCCGTGGGATCCGCCCAGTTTTCGTAATCCCTGGGCACGTTGTTTCTCAGCATCCCGATCCGGATATTGTGGCGAATCTCAAAGTGGAGATGGGCCGCATACATCCCCCGGTTGTTGCCGATCGTACCGATCTTGTCCCCGCGTTTGACGGTTTGGCCGACCTTCACCTGCATCTCGCGCAGGTGTCCGTAGAGTGAGTCGCAGTACTTCACCTGACCGGTCGAGGGATCGCGATAGGCGTGACGGATGATCACCACATTTCCCCAACCGGCGCGGACGTCATACGCCCAGACCACGATGCCATTGGCCATGCTGTAGACCGGGTCGCCCATATCGGAATCCCCGCCTCCGCGTCCATTCCAATCCTCGCCGAAATGCACCGGCGCCCGCAGCCGCATCCCGCGCGCCTTGTAGTAGCCGGCCGCATTCGGCTTGCCGACGGGAAAATCAAAGCCATCAGCGATCGGAATACGAACCGTTTTGGCCTCCAAGGTAGCACTTCCGAAGCATAGCCAAACGGCCAGCAGCGCAAGTAGCCGACCCATGGGTTTGGTCTGGCGAAAAGTCACTCGCTCAAGTCCACGCCCCAAGAGCGGAGCGGGCAAGAGAAATCCGGCGGAAACAGGCCCGTGAAAATCCGTAATTTTCAGGATCACGGCCCTGATTCCCTAAACGGCGAAATTGCTGGATCCTGAGGTGACCCGACTCACGATTTTGGGACCGCGATGCAGTAGCTTGAGCGCATCACCGAATTGAACTGCGCCGGCAGGCCAGAGCCCTCGTTGGGATTGATATGAATATGGATTCCAATCGGATTCTCCTCGCTGTAATTCGATGGGACATAGGTCGTGGCTGACTCGGTGCCTGCTCGAAATCCAACCTGGGTCGCCACCGGAATCGTGGCGTCCAAGGCCTGCACGACACTGTCGAAATCGTTGTAAAAACGCCCGCAGCTTGATCTGATCCGGCGTGCTGAAATAGCCATCGACCGTCGCCGAATACTTCTCGCTAATGCTCAAAGTGCCTTCGTGGAGCGGACAGCTCATCGGCGAAGGACGAGCTGGTCTATCTTGGAGAAGGATCGAGTGGAGGAAGCTACGACCTCATGCAATTTCAGGGTGGCAACACGAAGGTCGTGGCCCACCGCTCCGAACGCCGGCGGCAGCAGCCTGATTCTGATCAAATTTCTCCGACCTAACAGATGGGTCGATGCCCGAGCCGACCTTACCAATGAAGGCAAGCCCATGACATTCCTCGTCGAGAGGAACGCAAGAAACGCGTTTTTTCCGCCTTAGGCGTCCTTGGCTGCCAGTTCCTTTGTCACTTTGGCAGGGTGCTTCAGCTTGGTACGAACGTCTTTAGGATTCATCAGTGCCACGACAGCTTCGTCCATTCCCAAAGCGATGAGACGCTTTTTCTGATCGTTGTGGCGCTTCCTTCTCGCTCCACCGGACTTGGTTGGGCGAGTCATGTTTTTGTTCCGCTGATTTGTCGTAGCCATGTCGGTATGTGGTTTCCTAGCTGAAAAAGAAGGACGAATTCCTCTTGATTGGCTGGAGGCCAGTCCCAAGAGGGCGGCTTCGATAGGTTTTATGACGGGCCGGGTCAACTGGAATCCTATTTTGGGTCTGAGTCGCCAAAAATGGTGCTGATCAGTCGGATTTTCCCCAATGACTGAGAGATGAAGCCATTATGAAGGGCGCGGCGACGAGGAGGCCGGGAAAAAGGATGGTCCCGCAGCAACGGCGACGGCAACACCGCCAGCATGTCGACGTTGCTGAGCATCTGACTGGAAACGCTTCCCGCATCGATCTAACCGGGCCTGCCCCTGTCCTCCTCTCTTCATCTGATGACCCTGCGAGTCAATGAAGGGCGTCAATAAATCCCCACTAATTTCTGACCTTCAATGAGATACTCGCCGTCGCGGCATTCCCCTTTCCGTCGAGCACCCGGGCGTAGAGCCGATAGGAACCCGGGCCGGGCGAGGTCACGGTGGCGCGTCCATCAGCTCCAACCTGCACCGTATTCGGGATGGCCGGACCACCTTCGGCAAGATCACCACCCACCGTTCGGTTCAGTTCATCCTTGAGCTCCCACTGCCAGATGAGCGGATCGCCATCGGGGTCGCTGGCCGGCAGGCGGGCCTCGAAGGTTTCGCCGGGCCGTGTGATGCGGCTTTCCGTCGAAAGCGTGAGCGACTCAACGACGGGACAACGATTCTCCGGGGAATCTGCCTCGAAAAGTTCATGAAACACCTCCACCTGAGCAAGCCGCTCGCCGGTGATCAGAAATTGGCCGAAGTAGGTGTCGGTCAGCTCAAGCTTCGAGTCCCAAAAGAATGAGTAGGACCCCAGACAGATATCGGGATGAGAAAGGATTCCCTCGCGGTAGATGCGGGCGTAAAGGGCACCCTTTTCCGTACTCGTCGCTTCGGCATGTGAACCCAAGCTGTCCTTCTGATAGAGCGGAGGACCATACTCAGTGACGATGCAGGGCCTGCCGAACTGATGTTTCGCAAGACGGGCCACTGCAGAGGTGGCACCATCGTAGGTATTGATTCCGATGATGTCGATGTCGGGACAGTAAGCGCCGACCGCCTTGACCTTGCTCTCGTCCTTCCCAAGCTCGGCGAGGACAATCATCGTCGGATGGTTGGGATCGATAAGCTTGATGGCTTTGGCTGCATCATTGATCGCCTTCCAGACGACAGGATCGTCATCCTGTTCGAGCTCAACCTCGTTGCCGACGCCCCAAATGAGCACCGCAGGATGATCCTTGAAGCGCTCGACCGCAGCGAGCATGTCGTCGAGCTGCTTCCGCACCTGCGCCGGGTCGTGGTAGTCGAAACCATGACGCTTGTGTCCCATCCAGTGGCCGAGGGTCACGCTGAGGCCGAGCTCATGGGCACGATCGAGCAACGCCGCCGTGTCGTCACCGATGCCCCAGGTGCGAATGGAGTTGCCGCCAGCAGCAACAAGGTCTTCCAGATGCTTGTCTCCCCCGGCACCCTTGATGAAGTAGGGCTCGCCGCTGCGGAGCAACTGCCACCCGCCACCAGCCTTCTTTTCCAGGCGTACGCTGGCGAGATCCGCCGGGTGATCCATGCCGCCAACGACTTCCTCCGACGTCGTCTCTCCGCTCAAAGACGGTTTGTCGCCACTGCGATTCGCCAGGGCCATGAAGGTCGCGAAGCCGATGACCACAGCTACGGCAATGACTCGGATCGGAAGATTGGATTCGGACTGGTGAATGCTCATATTCAAAATGCGGCCGCTTACTGCGTGACCTGATCGGGTGGACCGAGAAGCACGAAGATCCCGCAAAAAGTCGGACTATTTCGGCTGACGAATGATTCAGCGGAGAAACATGGTGTCATGATGAATGCTGGGAATGTCGGTAGTGAAGGATTCGATTTCTACGGGAACTTCGCGGCGACTTGATCAGCAAATGTAATTTCGTGCAATAGTTGACCGGATTTGGGTTCGAATCAGCCCTTTCTAGCCAATCGGAACAGACGGCGCCCATGTTCGTGGCAAAGGCCACCTTCGGATCTAATCGCGCAAGTTCATGCGGACGCGGTAGGGACCGCCTTTACCGTCGGCCCCCCGCTCAGACCCGTACGGAAAGAACCAACTCCTACGGCTCCTGCACGGTAATGCGGAGTGTGTGGCGGCATGGAGGGCCCCTTTGGGGAGGACCCATGACGGTGGGCGCACTCCCAATTACGCCGCGCACGTCACAGGTTCACCGGCTTGTCCGCCGGAGCCGAGGCACGAGGCGAAGGAGGAAGGCCAGCAGCTCGCGTGATCAGCACGCCAGTGGGGGTTTTGCAGCGGCGCGGAGCCTGACCCGAATGACTGACCCCATTGACATTGATGGAGAAAAATCTAACAAAAAAATCAACGATGAACGGCCTTAATCACGTGCCATTCGTAACTGATCCCTTTTACTCGCTTTTACCTATTCGTGGATAGCGATTTGACGAAGGCTTCGAGCTCGCCGGGTTCAATAAGCGTACTAGGATAGGCAGCCGTGATGCTGAAACCTTCTTTACCATTAGTAAGATAGACGAAGTAACTTCCGATATATTTCCCTGTCTCACCCCTTAAGTCTGCCCTCATCCGCTCTTGAGGCGCGTATCCCTCCCACTGACCCCAATTCACCTTCCTTAGTTCCAACAACTTCTCCACTTTGGCTAAGTCAGTTGATCTGATCCAACCTGCCCCAACAGCAGTTTTCGCATCGTCAATTTTACGAGTGCGTTCCCGCTCTGCCCGCTCCAGACAATCCTCCAGCTTATATCTGGTCGGGAAGACCTTCAAGGCTCCACCTGCTCCGACTAAGCGGAAACCTCCGGCTATGCCGAGAGCATCCGTGCTTTCCGCTTCAATCTTTCCAGCTCCCGGCAGGGTGCAGTAGCAGGTAACACCCTTTAGAGAAATCGCAACGCGCGTTTGTCCACCGACTCTGATTGATGTATCCCTAGTTACCTCAATCAATTGAGCTTCTTCAAAAACCTTGGGCACGCCAGAATCTTTATCCTTTCTTTCCGCTTCGAGGAAAACATCAACGAGTTTGTTGGTCTTATCGTCAAGATCTTCCCTGGAAATACTGAAGGTTCGATTGTCGACGCTGCGCCGAACCGTAAGAGCCTTCTCGTTAGCCGAAATGATTTCAGCGTCAAAAGCTCTTCCTTGCTTATCCCTGATCTCAATTGCAGCAACATTGGCGCTAACGAATGCAGCGATCATCAGCAAGCAACTAATAACTTTCATAGCTTCTGATAGATTCGAATGATAGCTCCCTTCAAGGATAAACTGAAAGGGGTCTGAAAAGTGAAAAGGGGTCAGGTGCCGCATCGTAACATCTTCTCCAGATCACGGACCTTTTTCATCTCTCGTTTCGCCCTCCGAAACGTGCCGATCAGGCGACTTACCGAGCCGATATGACCCATCGACAACCGTTCCACAATCCAGCGATTGCCGACCGGGGTGCGCTCCCGCAACAAGACCGCAACAAGAACCTTCCCCTCGTGCCCCTTCGGCAAGGCCAGGAGGCCAGCGGAATCAAGCGGCAGCTTCAACGCCAACAAGGCTCGCTTCGCCAGATCTTCCGCGCCCGCCTCATCATGAGACCGGGCAACCCGATCCCTACCGACAGGCCGCTCTTCCCGCTCTCCTACCAGCGAGCGCAACTTGTCAGCAAAGGCTCGGCTCTCCCAAATACCAACCACGCCTCAAGGCTTTCGTCGCCTCCTCATCGATCTCGCCTCCTTCGTTTTGGGCCCGCCTCTCCAACCACTCCACGTAGGCTCGCCGACCCCTCCCATCCTTCATTAGTGAGCAGTAGTCAGACTTGTTCCGTAGAATCGCTTGAGGAAGATCTGACGACGTTCTGCCTCTGGTAGGTCGACGGAGATTCCGGACCAGACGAGCTCGCGTGCCGTATCGGTCATCTGGCAACCGATGATGAGACGTTCGGCTCCGGTCTTCTCCATCATCTTGCGGAAGAGGTGTTCGTTGAGATCTGCCGGGGTGTCCGCTATCGAGAAACCCGTGTCAGCATATCGGTCAGGTTCAATTTTTGAGACCATGTCTTCAGATAGTAAAAATCGGCACCGGTGGCGAGTAGGTTTTCGACATCGGAAAGTTGGCGTTCGCTCGGTGATTGGCGGGCCCAGTCGAGCTTGGAGAGGATGAGATCTTCCTTGCTGACGATCCAGAGCGAGGAGCCTTGGACTTCGATACGCTGGCGACGCTCGAACTCGACGAGGCGGTAGTCCTCACGCTTGCGGATCATGAAATCCACTTTGATCAGGCTGTCGTTGTGGATGACGTTGAAGCAGGTTTGGTGGAGGACCGCTTCGCGGGCAGCTACGGGGCTGAAGTAGAAGTCTTCTCCGAAGATTTTGGGGAGCGTTTCGAGATCCTTGAGATAAAGGGCGAGGACGATGTCGATGTCCCGGGTCATCCGGGGTTGAGCGTAGTAGTTGAGGGCCATGGAACCCGTCAGCATGTAGTCAAGTCCCGCCTTCTCTAGCCGATGGGTGACGTCGAGGAGAAGGTCGAGTTCGGAGAGCATGATGTCGTGGTTTGGCTGCGTGGATAGGAATAAGACGGGCAGGAGTATCCTCGCTTCCCGCAGATGTTGCAAATTACTTCCCCGCCTTCGGCTCAGCAACTCCTGGAATCGATCTCAGCACTACCCTCCCGCCAACTCGTATCGCCACAGTCTCGCCATTTGAGGAAAATGGAAGGAGAGGAGGGAGCCGTTGAATAGGGACTGCGAACCCTCGTTTCTCGGGACCCCTTTGAAATGCTCGAAATCTAGGACCGACCTCCTTGAGGAAATTGACGCCCATGCTTGAAAAACGGGACCGACCCGAATGGCACGTGATTAAGGCCGTCCGTCGTTGATTTTCTGTTAGATTTTGCTCCACGAAAAACCCTGCCGACGGTAGCTTCAGACGTGACTCAAAAAGAACCGTTCCTGACAGGGTTTTCCAAGCACCTTTGTGGCAAAGCAAAGCGCTCCGCGCAAGCCGTTATCTCCGACTTCCGCAAACGTTCCGCACGCCGATC
>NZ_JBATWY010000077.1:0-17724 GCF_049672945.1 Haloferula sp.
CCATCGACCGCGAACTCAAGAAAACCGGTGCCCCCTGCGTCTATCTGGATGTCACCAAGAAGCCGAAAGGCTTCATGCAGGAACGCTTTCCCTTCATCTACGAGAAGCTTCGTAGTTTCGGACTCGATGCTGAAACCCAACCGATCCCCGTCGTGCCCGCCGCTCACTACCAGTGTGGCGGCGTGGTCACCGATATCGATGGTGAAACCTCGATCGGTGGTCTCTTCGCCATCGGTGAATCCGCCTGCACCGGACTGCATGGCGCCAATCGTCTGGCCTCGAACTCGCTGCTCGAAGGCAACGTCCTCGCCCGTCGCGCGCTCGAGCATATCCTCCAGCACTACGCCCCGGAAAAGATCGCCCTCGATTCCCCCGACATCCCCGAATGGGAACACGGCGATACCAATGCCCCCGACGAATTGGTTGTCATCTACCACAACTGGGACGAACTCCGCCGCCTGATGTGGGACTACGTCTCGATCGTCCGCACCGACAATCGCCTCCGCCGCGCCGCCACCCGTCTCAGAAACCTCAAAAAGGAGGTCCGGGAGTTCTACTGGGGCCACCGCGTCAATGCCGACGTGCTGGAGCTCAGAAACCTTGTGGCCGTAGCGTCCCTGGTCGTGGATTGCGCCATCCGGCGGCGCGAATCGAGGGGCTTGCATCATACGCTAGACTACCCACAAACTGACCCCCGCTTCCAGCGGGACACCGTCATCCGCAGATTTTAGCAACCAGAATCCCGGCCGACGACTTTTCAAAAAAACTCCACCATGCGACAGCGTATTCAGGTCCTCAGCATTGCCGCCCTGCTTGGTGCGACGCCGTGCCTCCATGGCCAGGCCGTCTCAAGCGCAGCCAATCTTCCGCGGGTCGTGATTCCCACCAGCCGCCAGGAAATCCAGCCGGTGCGTCCCATCCAACCGCAGTCCGCCCAGCTCTACCCCTGGCGGCAGAACATCACCGCCACCATCTTCTGGATCGGGGAGAAACCGACCCAGAACAACCCGACTCCCAACCACAAGTCCTCCTGGGACCAGGAGTGGGCGGTGAACTACGGCGGCTACGACAACCCCGACCCGGCAACACGAATCGCCTGTCACCGCACCAATGATTTCCGGCCCAAACATTTCACTCCGCAGCTGAATCCGTTTTACGTCGCCCTGCCCTACAACGACGTCGCGGGATGGAGCCGCCACAAACCGGAAGCCGCCCGCGTCATCCCATGGTTCCGGCGCATCAATCCCAAACCCGGCAAGACGGTCCTCAAAGGACGCTGGCTTCAGATCTATCACAACGGAAAAAGCTGTTACGCCCAGTGGGAAGACTGCGGCCCATGGGTGACCGACGACTGGCGCTACGTCTTCGGCAACAGCCCTCCGAAGAACCGGTCGAACAAGTCCGCCGGCATCGACATCTCGCCCTCGGTCCGCGACTACCTCGGCCTGCAGTCGGGAGAAAAGTGCCACTGGCGCTTTGTCGAAGCCGCCCAGGTCCCCTACGGCCCCTGGAAAAGGTATGGCCAACATCAGCCGGCCCTCGCTCCCGACGGCACGGACTTTGAAGCCAAGCGCAAGTATCTCGAGTATCTTCGGAAACTACGAGATGAACAGTACCAGAAGAAGACGGCGGAACAACTGCATCGCTGAGAAGGCACTCCTACCTCTTCCCGGCCCCGCTTCCCGCCCAGCCCTCGATCCGGCGCTTGAAGGCTTTCTCCAAGGTCGTGTCCCTTGATCCCCCCTCATAGCGGATCCTGTAGTGGTAGCGCATCAATTCGGCCGCGAACTCCGGAGCTTCTTCGAGATCGTCCAAAAGACGTCGCAGCGTCTTGCCCGGCATCACCCGAACACCGCGCCGGCCACACTCGGCAATCAAAACATCGAGGTAGCTGTGCCGACCCCTCGGCAAGGGACGTCCGGCCGATCGTGGCCGATCCCCCTGCCGCCTCAACGATCGCAATGCCAGCAACACCACCCCGGGCACGCCGAACAAGGCAGCGAGACCGAGACCTACCTGCCAGACCGGGCGTTGTTCCCCATCCAACCACTCCATCTCTTGATCCAGATCCTCGGATCCCGGAGGCCTCTCGCCCGGGCCAGCCAACTCGGGATTCGAGCGAGCCAGGGCCGCCGGTGGTGTCGGATCCAGAACCACCCACCCATGACCCTCGAGCCAGACCTCGGCCCAGGCATGGGCCTCCCGCGCCCTGAAGACAAACAGTCGACTATCTTCATAGTAGGTACCACCCACCCATCCATAACTGATCCTCGATGGAATTCCCGCCGCCCGGGCAAACAGCGCCCCCGCCGTGGCGTAGAGCTCGCAATGACCCTTCTGTTCATAAAACAGAAAGTTCTCCAGTGGGTCCCGGCTGTCTGGATTCTCGGTGAACAAGGAATACTCGAGCGTCGACCGTAGATGACTCCTGATCCGGGTGAGACGCTCCATCAACTCACCGCCACCGGCGACCACTTCGGCCTGCAGATAGATCCTCGACCCGAGCGATCCATCGGGAAGCTCCAACCATGCCTCGGGAACGTCGTCGCTTATCGCCAACACCTCACCTTTCAGATCATCGAGCACCTTCGGTTTGGAAATCGTATCATACTCGAAGCCGCCCTCCTGTTTCGGCAAAAGGTTCAGCCCGGCATCCAGAGCCGTCACGCTTTTCACTCTCGCCGCCGTCAGCCCCTGCAATCCGGTCAGCGGATTCTGTCCATGCTTCTCGCTTCCTTGAAAGACGCGACACGAAACAGACTGCCCTCTCCGCTCCGGAGAGACCCTCAGCCAGCCATCGCTTTCCGCCGTCCTCGCCTCAGGCAGCCCGGGAAAAGCCGTCCATGCGGCATCGCCAAACCGGCTGAGAGAAAACGCCTGCACATACAGTTTCGACGACAACATCAGGCTGGCATCGCGCTCACCCGATGGCTGAAGGAAGATCTCCGGGCGGTTCCCCTGCTTGAAATTCGTCCGCATTGGCAAAGGACGCCGCGTCTCGTCATTCCACAGCCAGTTGCCTCGACGGGCATTCCGGTTTTTCTCCGAATCGAGCTCCCGTGCCGCCGCCACCTCCGGACGCAGCCAGACTTCAACCCGAGCAGCGGCAGCTTCCAGCGGGCTGGGAGCCGTTGAGAAAAACACCAGAAACAGACACTCGACGGCCAGAACCGCCGCCCCGATCGCGAGGTAGTCGATCCACCCGGGATTTCTCCAACTCGTCGCCACCTCCCCTCCACCCCGCTCCCGTTTCCCCCACAAACCGATCCCTGCGACCAGCGCCAGCACCGCGAGGCAGGCACGAACCACCAGCGGCCATGATTCAGGCATGCCTCGCAAAAGCACATAGGCTGAAGCCAGGGTCGCCAGCAAAATCAGACTACGCACCGACCCTCCTTCCACCCCGGGCGGCTTCGTAGCTGGCGATGTCCACGAGCATCAATCCGGGCCTCTTTCCCGCATGATCCCGCCAGTGGATCACCGGCATATCGGAAAGGATCACCAGCGCGGCATCTGGATCCAGATCGTGAATCCGGCCCTCCAATTCATGTTCCTCGGTCCCTCGGGCGCGCTGCGCCCTGGCCAGCACTTCCCCTGCCCTTCCCAACTGCTGACGGGTCACCACTCGGCGTGGCACCCACTCCTCAAAATCCGCCAAGAGATCGACCGGAACCCCGCCCGCCTGAAAATGCCGCAGCGTGCCCCAAAGCAGCGACACGGCCCGCTCGAATCGATCCGGACGAATCAGCGCCCCATCCGTTGCATACGAGTGAAAAAGCACCGTCGCCTTTTGCGGATGAAAACCCGGCGGGTCCAGCTCACGCACCATCATCCCACCGCCGCGCGCGTGCGACCTCAAGCTCGGTGCCCAGGCAATGCCCTTCGCCGGATCACCCGCTCGATACTCACGCAAGCCTCGCGGTTCACCAATGGCCTCACTGGCCGCAGCGGCCCGGCGGGGTTCGGCTTCAAGAGCGCTGCCAATCGCCACCAATTCCCTCGGAACCATCTCCAACGGAAGCACGAGCAGCGGACAGGCGATTTGATGATCCACCGAAAACCGGAAAAGCCCGAGAGGAAATTGCGAGTGCACCACGCCGCTAGCCTCCCCGGCATGGCCACGGCTCGGCAGCACTTCACGCAATTCCACCTCGGCACCCGAACCCGCTGCCACCCACGGGATCTGACAACCAGTTTCCAATCCACCCGCCGTCCTGATCTCCAAGCTCATGCCAAAGGCATCGAGAACCTTGCGACGGTTGGCGACCGACACCCGAATCCTGACGGGAATACCCGCCTGCACGACTTTCGGCATCTCCATTTCAATTTCGAGCCGGCGCAAATTCAAGCGCCCGAGAACCCAACTCAGAAGCAGCAGAATCGCCGCCGCCGCCCCGAGAGCCATCAGCACGCCATCCACCCGCAGCAGGCCGGCCGCAGCAAGAGCCACCGCCGCCCCCAGCATCACGCTGCCACGCGTCTCGATCCGCCCCTTCGGCATTCCCAACCATCGCCACAAATCCAGCTACTTCAAGAGCGGAGACCGCTTCACGCTTCCCTCAGCCGCCATTGCAGCCTTCACTCCCGCCTATGAACGTCCGCACCCGCTTCGCCCCCTCACCCACCGGCTACCTCCACGTCGGTGGCGCCCGCACCGCCCTCTTCAATTACCTCTTCGCCAGAAAGCACGGCGGTTGTCTCGTGCTGCGCGTCGAGGATACCGATGAAGCACGCAATACCGATGAAGCACGCGCCGCCATCTTTGAAGGCATGACCTGGCTCGGCCTCGATTGGGATGAAGGCGAGGGCAAAGGCGGCGACTTCGGCCCCTACAACCAATCCGAAAGGTCCGCCCTCTACGACAAGTGGTTCGAAGTGCTTCGCTCCAAGGACCGGGTCTACGAAGACGATGGCGCGTGGCGCTTCCGCTTCGAACGCAAGCCCATCAAGATGCACGACCTAGTCTGCGGCGAAGTCACCATCGACTACACCGACGAGTCGAACACTCCCGACATGGTCATCCGTCGCTCCGACGGCTCCTACGTCTTTCATTTCGTCAATGTGGTCGACGACCTCGAAATGAAAATCACCCACGTGATTCGCGGTGAGGACCATCTGATGAACACGCCGAAGCACCTCCAGTTGTTCGAGGCCTTCGGCGTCCCCGCACCGCAGTATGCCCACATTCCCCTCATCCTGAATGAAAACGGCTCGAAAATGTCGAAGCGCGACGCCGGAGCTGCCGTCGGGGATTACCCGAAACAGGGCTTCATCTCGGCCGCGGTCGTCAACTTCATCGCTCTCCTCGGCTGGTCGCCAAAGTCCGATGAGGAAGTCTTCTCGATGGACGAGCTCATCGAGCGGTTCTCACTGGAAGCCGTCAACCGCGCCCCCGCCCGCTTCGACTCCGAAAAGTGCGCCTGGCTCAACCAGCAGCACCTGATGAAGCTCGGTGCCAACGACTTCGCCTACGCCGCCCGCCCATTCGTCCTCGCTGCCGGCCTGCTCTCTCCCGATGGAGAAAGGGAAGCCCTTTACATTCGCTCCGCCGAAGCCGTCCAGGACAAGGTCCGCCTGCTCTCCGAAGTCCCGGATGCCATCAGCTTCCTGCTCCAGGAAGACATCAGCATCGATGCCGATTCCCTCGCCAAGGTCGCCAAGAACGACCAAGCGGCAACGCTCCTTGCCGCCCTCGCCGACGCATTCGATGACCTCGCCGAATGGTCGGCCGAGCAGGCCAAGAACGCCATCGGCAAGACCGCCGAGGCCAACGGCGCCAAACCCGGCCAACTCATGTTTCCAACCCGCGTCGCGCTTTCGGGAAAATCCGGCGGACCTGATCTCGGCGACATTCTCGCGCTACTCGGACGCGACCGCTCGGTCGCACGGGTTAGAACCCTCGCCGCCAAGCTCGCCTCATAGAAAACACGCTCCTCAACCCAATCCCACCCAAGAATCCTTGGCGAACTTGGCGTCTTGGTGCTTCCAATTTCATGACCGTCCACAGCCTCAACGACCTCAGCTCACCCGACTTGTTAGATGCGGGCCACTCAAAGCCCGCAAGACTCGCCGTCATCGGCTGTCCCGTCGGCCACTCGGCGTCTCCCCGCATGCACCAGCCGGCGCTCGATGAAGCCGGCATCGATGCCCGCTACATCGCTCTTGAGGTCGAGCCAGGTCAGGTCGCCGAAGCCTTTGCGCGCATGCGCGACCTCGGCTTCATCGGCTGCAACGTCACGGTCCCCCACAAGTTCGACGCCTTGGCGGCCTGCAGCGAAGTCGACGACGCCGCCCGGGATCTGGGCGCGGTCAATACCGTCCGCTTCGACCCCGACGCCACCCGCGGATCAAACACCGACGGCTACGGCTTCGAACATGCCGTCAAGGAAACCCTCGGTATCGAACTCTCTGGAAAATCCGTGCTGATTGTCGGCGCGGGAGGTGGCGCAGGTGGTGCGATCGCCGCCCACTGCGTGCGCGCAGGGGTTGCCCGACTGATTCTCGTCAACCGGACCCTGGCGAAGATTGAAGCATTGGCCGGGCGGCTTTCAAACGGTCAGACCGAGATCATCACCCTCGCCGCCGACACCATGGGCCACCCGGATCAGGTCAAGCTGGCCCACTCGGCCGACCTGCTGGTCAACACGGCTTCGCTCGGCCTGAAACCAGACGATCCGTCTCCGCTTCCGGATGCCTGCTTCACCTCCGAACACTGCGTCTTCGATACGATCTACGAGCCTCCTCGTACTTCATTCATTCGTGCTGCCGAGGCCGCCGGCGCCAGAACCGCCAATGGCAAGACCATGCTGCTCCATCAGGGCGTTCGCGCCTTCGAAACCTGGTTCCCCGGATCCAAGCCCACCGCGGCCATGCGCCGCGGCCTGGAAGGCGGATGACCATCAGCGTTCCAGTCCCAGATCGTCGAAGTCATACCAATGGCATGCCAGGATCTCGCGGATCACGAATCCGCGCTCACCGTCTTCTTCCCTCAGCATCCTGACCCTGAGACGAATCATCCCCTTGGGATCCATCGTGAACGCCTGCGACCCGTAGATCCCTTCCTCGGCATCACGTTTCGCGAAAGCAGCCGCCAACACCCTTCCCAGCCGCGAATCCGGATCCACCGGCACTTCGGGTGACGAAGCGCCAAGCTCACCCGGAGCGCCAACCTGCGGGCCGATCAACACAATGCTCGCGATTTTCCCGGAGTCTTCGACCGCTCTCCGCCGCGCCAGCAAACGAAACTCCCCCTCGTCACTGCCTCCTCCCGCCAAAAACACCGCCCAGTCCTGATCAGAATAACGCACCATGTTCTCCCAGTCGATCTTCCACTCACCTTGCTCGTCTTCGAAGAAAACCGCCTCCACCTTTTTTCCCCCATCAAATTCCCAAACCGATTCGATCGCCTTGCCCCGCGGAGTCTCAATCACCTGCAGGATGGATTCACTTGGCTCGGTCTCGGACGAAGGATAGGAGAGCTTTCTCTGGCGCCCCGACATCTTCTTCAGCGCTTCTGCGGAATTCAGAACAAATTCGGCCCGATTCTCGGGCGCCACTCCCTCAAGAAAGCCAATCACCTTTGTCTTACAAGCAAAGTACTGATCGTTGATGAGACTCTCGTCTTCAGTCATCATCCCAAACCCAAGTTCCTCGCTATCCGCATCAGAACCACTGAAGTTTTTCACCGTCGCCACCAGTCCTATCAACGCGAGCAACCAAAGCGCCACGAGCAGACCCAGCAGACTGCGCGGCCGCTTGCGACCCTCTTTGCTCCTGCGATGAGCACCATGCCCACGGCCGACCGAACGCTCGTCTTCCGACGGCTCCTTCTCCAAATCACCGGCCGTCTGCGCGGCAAAGGCAAGCTCCGAGGGATCCACCACCGGATCTCTTCCACATTCCGGACACTGCTCCGGCGCTGCGGCTCCGACTCTGTCTGCAAAAAGATTCCCGCAGCGCCCGCAATGAAACCATCCTCCTTTTGGGTCATCCTTCATTTCAATCTTCGATCCAACCTTTCTGAACAAATTCGCTGATCACGAACTGCCCCAGGTGGCCACGCCCCCCGTTCCTGAGATAAACGATCGCCGCCAGCGCAGTCTCTTGCCTGAACAACACCGTCCCTTCATTCCAGGCCTCGGACATGTCGTTCGACACCTTCGAACCAAGTGGGGCATAACCGTAAATACTCGCGGCCTCACCATCACCACTGTTGATCCTGAAACAGCGATACTCTTCCTCAGGATACTCAAGGGGGAAAAAATTCGAAGGCCACATCTGAACACGCATTTTAACCGTTTGCCCCACTTCCATCCCCCTCAACTCGTCGAGTTCAACGTCTCCGTAAGCCACCGAAGCTTCCCAATCGATCTTCACTTCCTCTCCATCCGAGACAAACACGAATTCAAAAGGCTCTCCCGTATCTTTCATGCCTGAAAGAATGATGTAGTAGCGATGACCGTACTCGATCGCCCGTCCACTCAATTGATCCTGAACAACACCCAGAGGCTTCCAGCGTTGTTCCAAAACGGGCCGTAACTGCTCTCTGTTGCGAATGAGACCAAGCACCTCGTCCACCGTCTCGGCTTCATCATACTCTTTAAAGAGATCAATCGAACGTTTGATCAAGCCATCGGCATCAGCGAGAAGGGCCTGCTCATCCGATTCATCTGGAATCAGATCATCAACCACCTGCAATTGATTAACCGAAATCTCCTGCCCGGGGCGCATGCGATTGAAGGCCATGGCACCCCAAACACTTGCCACTGCCAGCAGGATCGCGCTACCGGCCATGATCAGCGTCCATCCGCGCAATCCAAGTTTCCGCTTCGATCGGGCCAAGGGAACGGGCTCGACCTGCTCCTCATCTTCGACGCGACGATTGGCCAGAGGCACCGCGACCTTATCCAATCTCACCACACTCTCATCCAACTGCTCGGCCGCCTCCTCATCCTCCGGCACTACACCTTCACCACTGCCACGATAACTCCCTCTGCGTCCATCCCCGAACACGCGCACCTCCACACCGCCTCGAGCGGGGCGTTTTGACGGCATGCTTTCCTCCTCGCTCATCCTGACGCGGCAAAACCTGCCCCCATTCACCAGGTCCTACAAGCCTTCAACGACTCCTCAATTCCCCAATTTGCGTTCCATCGCATCTTCCATCGCGCGCTCCACCAATCGCGCCGCCACCCCTTCCGTCGCCCGGTCAAGTTCCTGCACGGCAGCCTTGAGCCGACTGGCCTCCCTGGCATTCAAGGCACTCCGAACTTCGTCCGCCACTTTCCGGATTTCTGCCGACTCCACATCCGAAACCCATTCCGCTCCTTGCTCCAACACCGCCTCAACCGCGGGAAGCAATTCTTCAGCCTTGATCCTGGCTTCGGTGAAAATCCGCTCGCTCATGTCCTCGAAGGCATGCTCCACCGACTCGCTGACCATCTTCTCAACCCGCTCGTCATCCACATCCACGGCCGCACTCTGAATCTGAACGATCCGATCCCGACCCGTCTCGACGTCGCGCGCCAGCACTTCAAGGATCCCGTCCTCATCGATCTGAAACTGCACCCCGACGCGCGCCTTGCCTTTCGCCGCCGGTTCAAATTCCACCTCGAAATCCCCAAGCTGCCAATTGTCTCTCGCCATCTCGCGCTCACCTTGCAGCACCCGGATCCCCATCGACTTCTGCCCGGCCGCCGCATTCGTGAAGAGCTCGCCCGCCTTGCAGGGAATCGTCGTATTCCTCGGAATGATCACATTCATCAGACCGCCAAAGGTCTCGATCCCCAAACTCAGCGGGGTCACATCCAGCAATACCATCTTGGCCATCGCGCCACTCAACACCCCCGCTTGAATCGTCGCACCCAACGCGATCGCTTCATCCGGATGCTGGGATAAATCGAGCTCACGCTCAAAGAATGCCGCCACCGCCCGTCTCACCTCGGGGATCCGCGTGCTCCCCCCGACCAGCACCACGGCATTCAGCTCGTCCTTTGAAAACCCGGCATCCGCCATTGCCTTTCGACAGCAATCCAGCGTCCGAGCGATCAAGGGCTCGGCGAGCTTTTCGAAGTCAGCACGAGTCACCTTCACCTCTGCGCTCTTGCCCCCTTCCAAGAAAGGTACCCGGAAGATCTCCTCATCCTTTTCAGAGAGCATCCGCTTCACCCGCTCCGCCTCCTCCATCACCCGCGCATTGATCACCTCAAGACCCGCCTTTTCGGCACACCACGCCGCCAACTTCGCATCCAGATCATCCCCACCCAGCCGCGTATCACCCCGTGTCGACAGCACCTGAAAGACCCCATCCTGCATCTCCAAAATCGAAAGGTCGAAGGTCCCACCCCCGAAATCATAGACCGCCACCCGCGATCGGTCGCCCAGCTTGTCCAAACCGTAAGCCAGCGCCGCGGCCGTCGGTTCATTGACAATCCGCACCACCTCCAGCCCCGCCAACTCGCCCGCCCGCTTCGTCGCCGCCCGCTGGCCATCATTGAAATACGCCGGCACCGTGATCACCGCCTTTTCGATCTCCGTTTCCAGGCGCCACTCCGCGACCCGCTTCAGCTCCTTCAAGATCTCCGCACTGGCTTCCTCAGGCGTGCGACCGAGCACCACGATCCCGCCATCCTCGCCGCGCTCCATCGGCACCGGAAAGTCCTCCACCTCACCGAAGCGCCTTCCCATCAGTCGCTTCACACTCGTCACCACCCGCCCCGGCTCCAGCGCCCGACGCCGCAAAGCCTTCGCTCCCACCGTGGCATGACCGTCCCGGTCATCGGCCCCAAACCACACCGCACTCGGCATCACCCGCTTGCCCTCCTCATTCGCCAACAGCATGGGAAACCCCGAATCCACCACGCCGACCGCCGAATTCGTCGTCCCCAGATCAATCCCAACAATCACCTCACTCATTTGCCCCCAAAGAATGCGCCAAGCCGCCAAGTTCCAATCCTCAATTTCCCAATTCCGAAACCAAGCAGATAACGCCCGCAGCCCTGTCCCCCACCCACGAGCCACTTACCACACGGTCGCGCCGCAGCGACGGGGGTGATCCGCCACGCCCTCCCGCCCTTCCGACTTTGGGGAACAGGGATCAGGATTCAGGGGTCAGAAAGGCAACTCGCCACATACCAGCTCACCCATCACGAACCGACTCACCCTTCAACCCCAAGGGGGGCATCCCTCCAGATTCGCGCCATCAACCCCAACGGGGTTGCGAAGCACAGCCCGGGGTTGCGAGGCACGAGCTACCCCGGGATTCTCAACCAGTCTTTAATCAACCCCAACGGGGTTGCATCCCTCCGGAGTCGCGCTCACTCGATCCACGATTCACCACAGCCCCGCAAAGCGCTCCTTCACCTGCGCCTGCCACTTCTCCAAAAACGCCAACTCACGCGCGACCCCCCAACCATCCAACTCCCCTCTCTCGATCTCTTCAAATCGACCGACCAAACCATCAAGCTCTCCGGCAAGCCTGGCCTGCAACCCCTCCAAACGCTCCCGACAGACCTGAACCCGCTCCTCCAGCAGCGCCTTCGCCAAATGACTCCCGGCAGCTTCCCGCTTGCGAATCAACTCGTCTGCCGCCTGCAGCACCGGGCCGATTTCCGCAAAAAAATCAACCAAACTTGATGAAAGCGACCCCCTCAGACTCCCTTCAATCCCTTCCAGCTCCAACCAATGCCGCAAGCGGCTCGCCGGATGGCTCAACACCGAAAAGGCCTCCTGCAGCCGCGAAAACCGCTCCACATCCCCGCCCACGTCAGGATGCAAAACCTTCCCCTTCTCCCGAAAAATCATCCCCAAATCCTCACTTTCCAGCACCAAAGAGCGCTCCAGACCAAATTCCTCAAAAGCATCCATTTTCACGCCCCGCTTCCCTGCCACCCCTCTCGTTCCGCCACAAGGCTTGATTCTCCAAGGCTTACTGCCTTCCAGAAAGCGATTTTTGGGATTGCCCTTTGTGAATTTCTAGCCCAATTTCTCGCTGCCATGTCCCTGAGAAAACCAGCCCTCCTTCTCCTCACCGCCGCGATGTCCCCGATCGCGCTCGGTGCCGAACCGATTTATACCGACCCGGTGGGATTTGTAAAACTGGGGAATCTGGATGCAGGAAAACCAGTAAATCCAAGTCAACCGGATGGTGCAAAGATTTCGGCTGTCTCCGGCAATACTGACCTTCATTTAACTGTGCCCTTGGAAGCGGAGCTTATGTTCAGTGGACTCGTCGCCACCACAACTGCAACAACTCTTACTGTTCAGGGAAACCCGAACTGGGCTGATGACCTTTGGTCAAGTGATCCGGAGGTGCCCTACTGTATCGTAATAGAAAGCGAGACTCAAGATGGCCTTCGGGGCCTCATTATTTCTACCGATGCAGGGAACGAGTTAACCGTCGAAGTTCTGGCACCTGGATCGCTTGCTGATGTCGAATCGGGAGACGGAGTAAAAATCAGGAAATGTTGGACAATCAGCTCATTTTTCGGAGATACTTTCATTCCCGAGAACTCCGAAATTTTCTTGTTCGATTCGTCGGCGACTGGCATAAATCACAGCGCAGCTCAAAGCTACCTGAGATTTGGGACAGATTGGCTCGACGAAAATTTTGCTCTAGCAAATAACGTGATGCTCCATCCTGGAGACCACTTCATCCTCAGAGCTCTGGGTGAAATTCCGACTCTCACAGCCTTCGGAGATGTTCAGACCACCTCTCAAAAAATTGACGTAACCAAATTGGGCCCTCTGGCAAACGCAGAGGATATCGAGTTCGGATTAAACAGTCCAATACCCCTAACCGTTGGTTCTCTAAATATTCCTGCAGAGGACAACGACGAACTCTTTGTTTACGATAATTCCACCCCGAATTTAAACAAGTCAGCATCGAAAAGTCTATTATCCTTCGGCGGGGTTTGGGTGGACGAAAACTTCAGTGATGCATCAACCTTTGCAATTCTTCCCGGGAATGGATTGATTCTGAGAAGAGCTCCCGGTTCGAAAGTTACACCTCAATACTTCACTGTACCATCTCCGATTGCACCGAACCCCTAAATTTCACCCGAATAGCTTTCAAACGAATGATCATGAAATTTTCCTACAGTCTACTAGCAATAATCCTGCTTCAAAGTGCTCAAGCGGCAGTAACCATTCGCTTTTCTGATGCTACCAATTCGCTGACTGGCTTGGGAGATTTCATGTCGACTACAGCTACTAACGGATTAGCTTGGGGGATCGTTGTAGACGGTGATAAAGATGGTTTTTCGACCTTTATTGCGACGGCAGGCCTAAAAATCGAAGATGGAGCCGATCTAGGAACAAACGACTTCTTCTACTACGGTGGCAGTACCGTGACAGTGCCGGGCACGCAAGGTGGCGCTGGTGGCGCAGTCCTCCTTAGTGCAGCGGATGTCTACGAAAACTTAACTGGTTCTTCTGGATTTATTTTCGGAATCGTCTGGTTCGAAACAGGACCGCGAAACCTTACCGAAGGCTCACTACTGCTTCCAGGTGATCATTATGGGCTACTCCAAAATCCTTCTGGCTTCATCCTCCCTCCTGATGGAGATAACGTGAACTATTCAACGCTCTTTCCAGGAAGTGAAGATGTGCGAGCAGCTAATCTCACCATGATACCTGAGCCAAGTAGCGCACTAATGGTCTTTAGCTTTCTCGGAATTTCTGCACTTTTGACTCGGAGACGCTAAGAGTGTTCATGGTCTAATAGCCTTAAAAAGGACCCGCCATCCGGCGGGTCTTTTTTTGTGCCTTAAGCCGAGAAGCTCTCGCCGCAGGAGCAGGTCACGACGGCATTCGGGTTGGTGACCTTGAAGCCGCCCTGTTGAAGGTCATCGGAGTAGTCGAGCTCACTGCCACTCACAAACAGCGCGCTCTTCGGGTCGATCACCACCTGCACCTCATTGCTTGGCACCAGGATGTCCCGGTCCCTCGGACCATCCACCAGGTCCATCTTGTACTGCAGGCCGCTACACCCTCCTCCGATCACCGCAATCCGCAGCGCCCCGTCTGGTCGACCCTGCTTGCTCAGCAGGCCTCGCAGATGGATGGAGGCCCCTTCGAGAACCTTGATCAGCTTCTCGTTACCGATCTTGTAGTTCACCGTGCCTTGTGTCATCGCCGTCAATCTCGCTCGCTTCCCCGAAACTGGAAACCGAAATCTCACTCATTCCGCACCGCAAGCCGTCAAAGCAGAGAAATCGCATGAGGCGAAGCCTTTTACGCGATCGGCTCTGGATCATTCGCTCACTCCGGCCTTTGATTCTCCCCCACCACCATGGAAAACAAACTCCTCGGCATTCTCGGCGACGAGATCCTCGATCTCGAGGAACCCCTGACTCACGAAAGCGACCTCTTCGAAGCGGGCCTGGACTCGATGGGCATCATGCAACTCATCCTGGCCATCGAAGACCAATTTCAAGTCGTCATCGATCCCTCCGAGCTTTCCCGCGACAACTTCGCGACCGTCAGCCACATCGCCAAGCTGATCCACTCCAAGCAGTCCACCGCCCGCTGATTTGAGCGATGGATGAAGTTCACGCCGCCCCAAACCTGAGCGCTCCCATCTCGACCACGGTCAGCGACGGGTTCCTCCTCGGTTTGGAATCCCTGATGGGGCGCAAAGACCAGGGACACCATCTGGCAGTGACCGTGCTTGAGCTCGAGGGAACGCCTGATCCGGAAGCCTTGAAGCGCGTCGCCACCACTCTCGGACATCGTCATCCGATCATCCACGCCCGCCTCCGCCGGAGTCTCAGGACCTTCGAAGCCGCGTGGCATCCCACAAGGCCCGCCCCGATTCCGCTTCACAAGCACGACGCCTCCGATCTTGATTCGCTGATCCACACACTCCTGAACGAGCCATCGGTCGACATCCACGCCGAAGGCCCGAACATCGAGTTGCATGTCGTCACCCTCGCCCCCGATCGTTGGGCACTCCTCATCCTGTGGCCGCATGCGCTGTTGGATGGCATCGGCATCAACAAGTTCATCGCCGAACTGGCCGGTGGCGACCCGGGCGTCGCCCACGGCGAAACCTGCCAGGAAGCCGGTTCTCCGGGCACTCTCTGGAAACGAGCCGAACCCGTGATCAAGGAAATGCGGAGCTTCCCGAGCCATCGGATCCGTTCGCTCCACCAAAAGGGCAGCAAACCCACCGGGAACCGCTTCAAGGTATTCAGGTTCACCAGGACCGAATCCGAAACCATCCGCAGCAAGATGGCCTCCACGGCGGGCGAACTACTACTTCTCCCGTATTACGCCTGCTGCGCCGCCCGCGCGACACGCGCGGTGATCGCCAGCCGTCACCCGGACGAAGAGGTCCCGATCCTCCTTTCACTTCCCGTCCAACGTCAACCGAACCCGGCAAAGCGCCCGCTGTTCCACAACCACATGGTCGCCTACTCACTGCTGCTCACCGCCGAAGACCTGCAGGAGCTTCCGTCCGCCACCCGGATCCTTTACAAGAAATACGCCGACTTCCTGAGGAGGAAGCTACCCGCTGCGATGGAACCCCTGACCAAGCTGATGGAGCGCTGCCCGTCGCGCTTCTACCTCAAACCGGCGACATTCTATCTGAATGGAGAGATCTGCTCCCTCTTCCACTCCCACACCGGTCAATTCTTACCCGGTGTCACCCACTTGTTTGGCGCTTCCTTGATCAACGGCTACCACGTTCCAAGCGTGTCGTCCCCTCCGGGCATCGGCATCTTTTTTTCCGAGTATGACGCCCAACTGAGCTGCACAGTTTCATGGAAAGACGGCAGCTTAAACGACGAGGAGTTCCACTTGCTCCAATCCACTCTGCTCGAGGATCTCGGAGCCACGTCAATTTCTTCTCCATGAATTTGATCGAGGACATCGCCCGTCGGCATCCGCCTGAACGACCGGCCGTCGTCTCCGGCGACCGGGTCCTTGGCTATGGTGAACTCTTCGGGTTTGCCAGGCCGATCGCGGAGCACATCCGCCAGCAGAACACCTTGGGGCGGAAGCCCCGCATCGGACTCCACTGCCCCAACGGACTCGATTACATCATTCTCTCGCTCGGAATCCTGCTTGCCGATGCCTGCCTGGTTCCGCTCGCCGAAGAGCTCACTTCCGAAGAACGCGACGAAATCACCCGCACCACCGCACTCGATTTCATTCTCTCGTGGGACGCGAAAACGTCGACGTCGCAGCTCACTGCCTGCCAATCGCCCGAGCCACTCTTTCCGGAGAGCGGATTTCAAGCGCTGAACCCAGCCTTCATTCGCTTTTCCTCGGGAACCACCGGCACCAGCAAGGGCGTCGTCCTTTCCCACGAGTCGCTGTTAGACCGTATCACCGCAGCCAACGAAGGGCTCAAACTCGGACCTCATGACCGAGTGCTGTGGATGCTGCCGATGGCCCACCACTTCGCCGTCTCGATCGTGCTCTATCTCCACGCAGGTGCGCTGACCGTCCTTGAACACTCGCCGCTGCGAGAGGACATTCTTGCGACCGCGGAAAAGCATGCCGCCACCGTCATCTACGGATCCCCCTTCCACTTCGCCCTGCTCGCCGGCGATCCGGGTACCTTCCGTTGGCCATCGCTGCGACTCCCCATTGCCACCGCAGCGGCCCTTCCGGAAGCAACTGCCAAGGCATTCGAACAACGTTTCTCGAAACCCCTCATCCAAGGTCTCGGAATCATCGAAGTCGGGCTCGCCGTCCTCAATCTCGATTCACCCGGCGAAAAACCCACCTCGCTTGGAAAAGCACTCCCCGCCTATGAAATCCAACTGATCGACGAATCGGGCCACGATGTCGCGGAAAACACGGCCGGTGAGCTTCACATCCGCGGACCCGGCCTGCTCGACGCCTATCTGGTCCCTTGGAACCCACAGCCTCTTGCCGACGGCTGGTTCGCAAGTGGCGACCTCGTCGTCCGCGATCCTGAGGGTTACCTCACCTTGGTCGGCCGGAAGAAATCGGTGATCAATGTCGCAGGCATGAAGGTCTTTCCCGAGGAGATCGAGGCGATCCTCAATCTCCATCCCGAGGTCGAGCGCAGCCGGGTGCTCGGCAAGGAGCATCCCCAAATGGGCCAGATTCCCGTCGCCGAGATCATCCCCGCCGATCCCTCGCATCCCCCGAAACCAGTGACGCTCCAAAAGCACTGTCGCCAGCACCTCTCGGCCTACAAGGTCCCGATGCGCTTCTCATTCGTCGACTCCCTCCCCCTCACCGCCTCGGGAAAGATCAAACGCACGTAGCTGCCATCGCCTCTCAGCCTTTCAGCCTTTCAGCCTCTCAGCCTCTCAGCCTCTCAGCCTCTCAGCCTCTCAGCTTTTCAGCTTTTCAGTTTTTCAGCTTTTCAAAAAAGAGTCCATATCGCCGAAGAAATCCCCCAGCTCGTCATCACTGACTTCCGCCCCCATGATGTCATCATACGATGAGTGTAGTACATGCGCGTCATCAAGCTCCGAAATGAAGGTGCTCGGCGTGCACCCGACCTGCTGACCCCACTTCATCCTCACGTTGCAGTAGGTCATCGTCAGCCGCTTCTGAGCCCGCGTGATTCCAACGTAGAGCAAACGGCGCTCCTCGTCCTTTGTCCCTTCCTGAATGCTCCGTTGATGCGGTAAAACTCCTTCTTCACGGCCAACGAGGTAAACGATCGGAAACTCCAGCCCCTTCGAGGCGTGAAGCGTGATCAGGGTCGCTCCCTGCTTCTTCTCCAGATCATCATCC
>NZ_JBATWY010000078.1:0-1873 GCF_049672945.1 Haloferula sp.
TGCCACGCTTGTGAATGTAGCCCGGAGCGATGCCGATCCGGCAACCACCGTGACTCTTGTCGCCATGGCCCGGAGTCACAACACCCGGGCAGTTCGGGCCGATCAGGCGACTCTTGGAGCCCTTCATCGCTTCCTTCACCCGCATCATGTCCATCACTGGAATCCCTTCCGTGATCGCCACGACAAGTTCCACGCCGGCGTCAACCGCTTCCAGGATCGCATCGGCGGCAAACGGAGGCGGCACGAAAATGGCCGATGCCGTCGCACCCGTTTCGGAAACAGCCTGCGAGACGGTGTCAAAAATCGGCACCTTGTCTTCAAACTTCTGTCCGCCCTTGCCCGGAGTGACCCCAGCCACAACCTTCGTCCCGTAATCAAGGGAAAGCGATGCGTGGCGTCCGCCGAAGCTGCCGGTGATGCCCTGAATCAGGACCTTGGTGTTTTCATCAATGAGAATAGCCATCGTCTTGTGAGGTAAAATTCAGTTTCAGGCGGAGACAGCAGCGACGATTTTCTCGGCGCCGTCGGCCATGGTGGTGGCCGCGACAATATTCAGACCGCTTGCAGCCAGCGTCGCCTTGCCAGCCTCCACGTTGTTTCCTTCGAGCCGGACCACCAGCGGAAGCGGCAATCCGGTTTCCTTGGCAGCGGCCACCACGCCTTCGGCGATGACGTTGCAGTCCATGATACCACCGAAGATGTTGATCAGGATGCCCTTCACATTCGGATCACCGAGGATGATCTTGAATGCTGCGGCAACCTGCTCCTTGGATGCACCACCCCCCACATCGAGGAAGTTGGCGGGCTCACCACCGTAGTGCTTGATGATGTCCATGGTCGCCATGGCAAGACCGGCACCATTGACAAGGCAGGCGATACTGCCATCGAGACCGATATAGTTCAGGTCATACTCGGAGGCGGCCACTTCACGCGGATCCTCCTCCTCGGTATCGCGCATGGCGACGATGTCCGGATGGCGGAAGAGCGCGTTGTCGTCGAAGCCGAACTTCGCATCGAGAGCCAGCACCCGGCCATCCGGAGTGGTCACCAGCGGGTTGATCTCCAGCATTGAGCAGTCGCACTTGATGAAGAGCGAGTAAAGGTTCTTGAGCAGCTTCGCGAACTGCTTGGCAATATCGCCGGACAAACCGAGCCCGGCCGCAATCTTGCGGATCTCGTAGGCTTGAAGCCCGAGCAGCGGATGCACGAACTGGCGCATGATCTTCTCGGGCGTGTCGTGAGCGACGTCCTCAATGCTCATGCCACCTTCGGTCGAAGCGACAATCACCGGCTTGGAGGTCGCACGGTCCAAGAGAATCGCGAGGTAATACTCGTGTTCGATGTCGACCGCTTCCGCGACCATCACCTTGCGGACGAGTCGCCCTGCCTCACCGGTTTGCACGGTGACGAGGGTCTCGTTCAGCATCTTCCCGGCAAATTCACCCGCTTGAGCCGGAGACTCGATCAGGTGAACGCCTCCTTGAAATCCATTCTTGAAATGGCCCTTGCCGCGACCACCCGCGTGCACCTGAGCCTTGATGACCAGCTTTGACCCGGCGAATTCCTCAGCGGCAGCCGATGCCTCTTCCGGCGTCGAAGCCACCTTCCCTTTCGGGCTTGGCACCCCGTATTGATCGAAAAGCTCTTTGGCTTGGTATTCGTGGATATTCATGTCGCGGAAATTTTCCGCGCGAAGCTGTTCCCCCCCACCCTGCCGGTCAAGAAAAAGGCCGGAAACAAAAGCGAACAGCCAGAAATACACGCCTCAGCGACCCTGGACAACTCGACGGCGCTGGACCAGTCAGAGCGACCTCGGTCAACCAAGGCGGGGGGCAGAACGAATTCCCAGAAGTCAGTCCGCGTTCGTATTGAG
>NZ_JBATWY010000079.1:0-30054 GCF_049672945.1 Haloferula sp.
CGCTTCGCCATGCTGCTTGGATCTCGAACATCCTGCAGGCGGATTTCCTCCCTTGTTCCTGGCGCTCCATCCTGACTGGTGGTTGTATCGAGACTGGCCAGGAGACCTGGGCGGGCGGAGCCAACTATTACACGGTTGCTCAGATTTCCGTCGGTGGCGTGGACGCAGCCAATTCGCTGATGGCGGTGAAAGACCTCGTGTTCGACAAAAAGAAGCTGACCATGGCCGAACTGAAGGCGGCTCTAGCGGCCAACTTCGAGGGCGAATACGAGAAGGTTCACAAGATGTGTTACCAAGACCGCTCTTCATGGCCAGCTGGCCGACCGAGGTGATGTTCGCGTTGTTGAGGCAGTTGGCGGCACGAACCGAGAGCTCGATTTCGTTGACCGACATGTTGAGGAGCTTCTTAAGCGCGGCGTTCTCCTCGCTGGTTTCTGCCGGTGCTTCCTCGAAGTCCACCGCGTTTTCGTCGTAGTTGACGAACACGTCGAGGTGGTGACGAAGAATGGCGGAGGCCTGAAGAAGCGCGTCTTGGGGAGTCACGCGACCGTCCGTCCAGACATCGAGCACGAGCTTGTCGTAATCGGTCATCTGACCCACACGGGTCGTGTCCACCGCATACTTGACGCGGGTCACAGGCGAGAAAATCGAGTCAATCGCGATCACACCGATCGGCTGATCCTTGCGCTTGTTCTCGTCACCGGTCGAGAATCCACGGCCGACGCGGATTTCAAATTCGCAGTCGAACTTCACCTTCTTGTCGAGGTGGCAGATGACCTGATCCTTGTTGACCACCTCGTAGATGTTGTCCTCCTGGATGTCTCCAGCGGTCACGACGCCGTCGCGCTCGACCTTGATGGTCAGGATGCGGGACTCCTTGTCGTGGTGTTTGAACTTCACCTTCTTGAGGTTGAGGATGATGTCGGTGACATCTTCCACCACGCCGGGAAGGCTGGAAAATTCGTGCTGCACACCGGCGATGCGGACCGAAGTGATCGCGGCACCTTCAAGGGAGCCAAGCAGCACGCGGCGGAGTGAGTTACCGAGAGTGTGGCCATATCCCCGCTCGAAAGGCTCGGCGGTGAATTGGGCGTAGACGTCGGTGGCGGTATCCTCGTTGCGGACGAGGCGGTTCGGGATCTCGAAACGAGACAGTTTTACTGCGGACATATGGTAGTTCGATTTGCCGGGTTTCCCTCCAGCGCGTAAGGCAGATTCCCCTGAAAGAGGGCTGCCCGGAGGACCTACGGCGGTTCGTTGAGGCTCGCGCGGGCGGGACTTAAGGGGATGCCTCAGGGATTGGCAAAGGAAATTTTCACTGGAATGAGCACCAAATTCAGCTCAGTCATGAAAAAATCTAACTTTTCCCAATCAAAAATCATGTAGCCATCAACCCGGGGCCGTGCCAGAGTCTCCCATGAATGCCGTCACTATCAGAAAAGATCCCCCTATGAAATCAAAGCGGAACCTCACTCGATTCACTTACGAGAACACCGCCTTCCAAGGATGGCGCCTTTGCATCAGCCGCGGAGGAGCCACCTTCACCAAGTATTTCTCCGACAAAAGCTACGGAGGAGGAAGGAAATCCCTGAAGGCCGCCGAGAGCGCCCTCGCGGACATCAAGGCCACCTTGGATCGTTCTCGTCTCGTTCAGGGCAAACTCAGCGACACCACGGTTCGGAAGGTCGGCAAGATCCTCGACCACGCCTGAGTCCGGATTTGGAATCAACTGTAAGTAAGGCCGCCCGTTCCCGGGCCCGGCCTCGGGATCTTTTGCTTGTGCACCGGACTTCCTCGAATCCACTTCGTCCATGCCACGTGAATTCTCCCTCGTCATCCACTGGTTCCGAAGGGACCTTCGGATTCTCGATAATACCGCCCTCCTCAACGCCAAGCTGGCCTCGGAACACGTCCTCCCGCTCTACATCGTCAGCGACTGGAAAGGCCAGCACCTCTGGACAGGCCCGAACCGACAGTCATTTCTCTGCGCGTGCCTTTCGTCCCTCGACAAGAATCTCAAGACGATCGGTGGCCGCCTGATCGTCCACTCAGGTGGGGCGGTCGAGATTATCGAGGACCTTTTGCAGACTACAGGAGCCGAAGCCGTCTTCTTCAATCAGGACCCGGACCCTTTCGGCAAGGAGACTGAAGCAAGACTTACCAAAACATGCCAGTCACGCGGAGTGGCCTGCCGTGGCTTTCACGATGTCACCCTTCACACCCCGGCCGAAATTCTAACCCAAGGTGGCGATCCCTATCGGGTCTACACTCCCTACAGCAAGAACTGGCTCGGATGTGAAAAGCCGGCCCCGCTGCCGAAGCCGAAGGCACTCGCCACACCGGACGATATCCCATCGGAAGACCTACCCACGCTCGATCACTGGAACCTCGGCCAGCCAGGCAATCAAATTCTCGAAGCCGGTGAGAGAGCTGCGCACGAGCGCTTGAAGCGCGCCCTCAAGGAACGACTCACCAACTACAAAGACCTCCGCGACATCCCTTCGGAATCGGGCACCTCAAGGCTATCGCAGGATCTTCGCTTCGGTCTGCTCTCCCCTCGGACCGTCTATGCAAAGGCTGCCCACATGCTCGACGGAGCCGAAAAGAAGGAAGGCATCCACACCTTCATCAAGGAACTCGCATGGCGGGAATTCTACATGGCGATTCTCGACCACTACCCGCATGTGCTCAAGGAGGAGTTCAACAAGGACTGGCGTGGCTTGCCGTGGGACGAACCCGGCGAGAACTTCGAAGCCTGGAAGGAAGGCAGGACCGGTTTCCCGATCATCGATGCGGGGATCCGCGAACTACTCGCCACCGGCTTCATGCACAACCGCGTCCGTATGATCGTCGCGATGTTTCTAACAAAAGACCTCCACATCGATTGGCGACTCGGCGAACAATTCTTCATGCAGCATCTGACCGATGGTGAGATCGCTTCCAACAACGGCGGCTGGCAATGGTCGGCCGGCACTGGAGCCGATGCCGCCCCCTACTTTCGAATCCAGAACCCCTGGTCGCAAACCAAACGCTACGACCCGGAGGGCAAATACATCAAACGCTGGGTGCCAGAGCTCGCCGACGTCGAAGCCAAGCGCTTCACGGAGCCACCCGCCGACGGCAAACCGATCGCCGAGGGCTACCCCCTCCCCTGCGTCGATCACAAGACCGAGCGGGAGCGCACGCTGGCGATCTTCAAAAAACACAGACAAAGCTCGGGAAAGTAGACTCCACGAGCACCCCGGACACCTAGCTTGTCCACGAAGCCATCCAGTTCTTCCAGCCACCGAAACGGGTGATTTCTTCAGCGCCTTCCATCGCTCGTGGCTCGGCGATGAAGCCCGGGAGTTCTTGCCCATCATCCATCAGAATCTTTCCGATCCCAAGCGGCCCGGGGATGGCGGCGACGAATCCTCCGAACTCGGCAGGATCAAGGGCCCACACTTCGACATCAATTTCAGCTCCTGCTTCGTCAGCCCGGATCATGGCCGGGCGCTCGGGAAACCCATCCCCCGCCGGCATGGCAAACATCTGGTAAACAGCAGCCGTCTTCCCACGGCGCACGAGCTCCGCATTTCGGTCGGCGAGCTGCCAATGCAGCGGCAGGCCTTCCAGATGCGCCCCGCAAACGACGACCGGCACCTTTTTGCACGGCGCTGGCGAGGCTTCCCTCACTTCTCCCGTCATCATCGCAGCGACCTGCAACAGACTCTCGTCCAGTCCCGCCGGTGCCGCGAGAGTCACGCCCCATGGCACCTCACCGCCCCTCGCCCGTCCTGCAGGCAGCGCGACGGCACAGAGGTCCAGCAGGTTCATGAAATTCGTATAGCGTCCCAACGTCGCATTCGTCCCGAAGGGTTCTTCGAGAACCTCGTCGACCCGATAAAGACAAGGCGTCGTCGGCAGCAGCAGAAGATCCACGTCTCTCCAAACCTCCTCGGCGTCCCGCGCGAACGCCTTGAGCTGATCCTGAGCCTTGAAGAGATCCGAAGCCTGCCACCCTTGCGAAGCCTCCAGGATCTTCCGGGTGACCGGAAAAACATCATCGCCATTCGACGAAATAAAGTCTCCAACCGCCGCCCAGCGCTCCGCAACCCATGGCCCCTCATAAAGAAGCTTCGCCGCCTCAACAAAAGACGTCAGGTCCACCGGCACCACTTCGTATCCCAACTCCTTGAGCTTCGCGGCAGCTCCATCAAAAAGCCCGGGCGTGTCGGGATCACCACTGAAATCAAGAACTGTCGGAACCCCTACCCTCTTCCCTCGCAGACACGATTCATCGACCTCACGCGACCACGGATCACCCGCATCGAATTGGCCGACTACCGACATCACCTGTGAGGCATCGGACGTCGTATTGGCGAACACCGAAACACAGTCGAGTGACCGGCAGGCAGGTACCACGCCCTTCGTACTTACAAGCCCCCGTGTCGGTTTCCAGCCGATCAGTTCTTGAAACGCAGCCGGCACCCGGCCCGAACCCGCGGTATCCGTTCCCAGTGAAAAAGCTGCAATGCCCGCCGCCACCGACGAGGCACTTCCGGAACTCGAGCCACCCGGCAGCCAACCGGGCGCAACCGCATTTCTCGCCACTCCGTAGGGCGAACGCGTCCCAACCAAGCCCGTTGCAAACTGATCGAGGTTCCCCTTCCCGACCGGAATGGCCCCCGCTTCGCGCAAAAGCCTCACCACCGTTGCATCTTCCTCCGGCACGTAGGCATACTCGGGACAGCCTGCCGTCGTCGGCCAGCCCGCGACATCAATATTGTCCTTCGCCACGAAAGGAACACCCCACAGAGGGAGATCCCTCGGCATCTCCGCCACCGCAGCCGCCATCTTTTCGACCTCATCCCACTCGGGAAGATGAATGAACATCCCGGGATCGTCCCACTCCTTGATACGTGCCCACACCTTGCTCATCACCTCGAGCGGCGTCGCGCCCTCGTCGTAGCCTTTGATCAATTCCGCTATCGTCATACCCTTCGTTTTTGAAATCTAACAGTCTTTCACCACCACCAGCGCCTGACCGGCTCTGACCGAATCTCCTTCACCAACCAGAATCTCGACGACCTCGATCTCTTCGTCGCTCTCGACCGGGATCTCCATTTTCATCGCCTCCAGCACCATCAGCGGGCCGCTCTCCGCAACCCGATCACCGACAGATTTTTCGATTTTCCACACACTTCCGGTAACCGGACTTTCGACCACACGGCAGCCATCAGGCACGATCACCTCTTCCGCTACCTCGTCCATGGCCTCGACCGCTTCCTCCATGTTCAGCCCGGCAGCCTCCCAGCGCTCCCGTTCCTCTTGGAAGGCCTGGCGCTGCATCGTCCGGAACCCATCGATCTCATCGGCATTTGCCTCGAGGAACTTCTCATAGTCGGCAAAACAAAAGCTCGTCTCCTCGATCTTCAGTCGATGGCGGCCAAGCGGCACCGATTCCCGCAACTCCATCAACTCTTCCGCACTCACTTCATAGAAACGAAGCTGATCAAAGAATCTCAACAACCATGGCTCACTAAAGTCCTCCGTCTTCCGCCAGCGGTTCCACACCGGCACGGTCCGACCTGTGAACTGATAGCCGCCGGGACCCTCCATCCCGTAGATGCAGAGATAGGCACCCCCAATCCCCACGGCATTTTCAGGCGTCCAGGTTCGCGCGGGGTTGTATTTCGTCGTCACCATCCGATGACGCGGATCCAGCGGGGTCGCCACCGGCGCACCAAGATAGACGTCGCCCAAGCCCATCACCAAGTAAGAGGCATCAAAGAAGATCCGCTTCACCTCGTCGATCGACTCAAGTCCATTGATCCGCCGAATGAACTCAAGATTGCTCGGACACCACGGCGCCTTCGGGTTCACCCCCTGCATGTAGCGCTGGATGGCCTCCTGCGTGCTCGGATCATCCCAACTCAGGGGCATGTGCACCACCCGTGCCGGAACCTCGATCTCTTCGAGCGGAGGAAGCGACTCGATGCCCTTGCGGATCGCCTCCCACAACTGCAGGCGATTCAATTTACGAGGTTCATAGTGGACCTGCAGTGATCGAATTCCGGGCGTCAGATCGACGACCCCGTCAAACGCCTGCTCCTTCAGCCATTCGTAAACGACATGAGCTTTGAAGCGTAGTTTCAAGTCCAGCAGATGCGGACCAAACTCGATCAGAAGATAGCGATCCCCTGCCGGTCTCAGCACCACCCGCCCGTCCCCTTCACCAAACTCGTCAAGAACGCATGAAGCTCCCGCAACAAGATCCACACCCTGCGGTTCGGGAAGCGACTTGACCCCTCCGCCAAGATAATCATCCACCGCATCGCGCTGCCGACCAGCCCAGGCATCATCGACAGCGACAAATCGGACCCGGTCACCAGGACGGAGTTGTCCCAGCTTCCAAAGCTCGGCCTCCACCACGACCGCCGGGCAAACAAAACCACCCAGGCTCGGACCATCCGGCCCAAGAATCACCGGCATGTCCCCCGTGAAGTCGACCGCACCGATCGCATAGGCATTGTCGTGCAGATTCGAGGGATGCAATCCCGCTTCCCCACCATCCTTCCGCGCCCACTTCGGCTTCGGACCAATCAGCCTGACCCCGGTTCGGGCCGAGTTGTAGTGAACCTCCCAGTCGGTATTGAAAAACATTTCGATGTCTTCAGCAGTGAAGAAATCCGGCGCCCCATGCGGACCGTAAAGCACCCCAATCCTCCACTCTGAAACGTACGGCAAGGAAGCGATCTCAGTCTCCTCACCTGAAGCCCCTCCACGAATTCCCAGGACATCGCCCGGTAGAAGCGCGCGACCAAACGGACCACCAAATCTTCCAAGTGTAAAAGTCGAAGCACTTCCCAAATAATCCGGCGACTCGATCCCGCCGCTGACCGCAAGATAGGCTCGTGCGCCGCAATCCTCGATCCGTCCGATCCTGAGCGTATCCCCGGCTTCCAGTTCGATCGCGGCATTGAGAGCCACCGCTTCGCCATTGCGAAGAACCAGCACCGGCGGACCAACCACAGCCACTCTTGTCGCGACATTGAATCTCAAGCTCGGTCCCGTGATCGTGATCTCCAAACCCGGTTCACCTTCATCATTTCCCACCAAACGATTGGCGATCCGAAACGACAATGAATCAAAGGGTCCACATGGTGGCACCCCGACCTCCCAAAAACCGGTACGCCCCGGAAAATCCTGGACGGTGGTCATCGTCCCCGCCGAGATCACGTCCATCGTGGACGGATGATACTTGAAAGACGCCATGTCCCGCATCGCCACCCCTCCATCGCGGAATCGATCCCACACCGCAACTTGCCGAAGGAAGCGCAAGTTGGTCTCAATCCCGGAAATCCTTGTCTCCTCAAGCGCCTTTCCTACCAATTTGACGGCATCCTCTCGGTCGGCCCCATGAACCATCACCTTGCCAAGCATCGGGTCGTAGAACGGACTCACTTCTGCACCAGCCGAGATCCAGCTGTCGCAGCGGGTCCAAACGGGAAAGTCGACTTGGGTTAGAAGCCCCGAGCTGGGTCGGAAATCAAGATTGGGATCTTCGGCGTAGATCCGGGCTTCGATTGCCCAGCCCTTCGGTTCCGGTGCCGTCTCAGGCATGACCCAGTCATCATCCAGCGCCAGTCGCAGCATCCATTCCACCAGATCGATCCCCGTAACCATCTCCGTCACCCCGTGCTCAACCTGAAGCCGGGTATTCACTTCGAGGAAATAAAACTCACTACGATCTGCATCGTAGATAAACTCGACCGTTCCGACCGAGCGATAGTTCACACTCTCACACAGGCTCACCGCCGCTGCATGCAGTGAGGTCCGGATCTCATCGGAAAGATCCGGTGCAGGAGTCTCCTCGAAGACTTTCTGATTCCGTCGCTGTACCGAGCAATCCCGCTCACCCAAAGCCAGCACCTTGCCCTTCCCGTCACCGAAGACCTGCACTTCCACATGCCGTCCCCGTTCAATAAAGCGCTCCAGAAAGACCGCACCCGAACCAAAACTCCGCTCGCTGAGACGCACCACACTCTCGAATTCCTTCTTCAGTTCGGCGTCATCGCGAACCACCTTCATCCCGATACCTCCCCCACCCGCCGTGCTTTTCAGCATCATCGGGTATCCAATGGTCTCAGCAACCTTGAGCGCATCAGCCACGGATTCAAGCAGCTCGCTACCCGGAACCAGCGGCACTCCTGCCTCACCAGCAAGCCTGCGAGCCTCATGTTTCAGACCGAAGGCAATGATCTGTTCAGGCGTCGGACCGAGCCAACTCACACCGGCTTCCTCGCACATCCGCGCAAAATCGGTGTTCTCACTCAGCAACCCGTAGCCCGGAAAAACCGCCACCGACCCACTCTCACGCGCCACCTCGAGCAGCCGCTCCTTGAGAAGGTAGCTCTCCGCCACCGGACCGGGACCCAATCGATGGGCCTCGTCCGCCAGATCCACGTGAGGCGCAGCCGTATCCGGATCGGAATGGACGGCGACAGCTCTCAGACCAAGCTTCTTGATGGTGCGTATCGCCCGAACCGCAATTTCCCCGCGGTTCGCTATGAGTATGGATCCATTCATCGTTCGTGATTCCTTCAATCCCAGATCAACACCTCCACCGGTGTCGGATTCCACCCATTGCAGGGATTGTTCAGCTGCGGGCAGTTCGAGATCAAACACACCACATCCCGCGCCGCCTTCATCTCGACGTAACGGCCGGGAGCCGAAATGCCGTCGGCAAAACTCAACTCACCCGTAGAGGTCACCGGCACGTTCATGAAGAAGTTGATGTTGCAGGTGATATCCCGCTTCGTCAGCTCGACATTCCACTCTTGCGCTCCCCGGATGAAACTATCCCGACAGGCGTGCATGCATTCCTTGTCGTGGTCGTAGCGCATCGTGTTCGATTCACGGGAACAGGCACCTCCGAGGGTGTCGTGCCTGCCACAGGTATCGGCGACGATCTCAAGCATCACGTGCCCTTCGGTGCTCATCAACTTCGTGCCGGCAGTCAGATAGAGTGCCCGTTGCACTTGAATCGTACGATCCGCGCTGTAGCGGTCGCTCGGATTCGCCGCGTCGAAAAACAAGGTGTCGGCCGCTTGGTTTCCCTCGAGATCCAGAATCCGAAGAGTCTGCCCTTTCTTGATTTCATGCACCCACCAATCACCCGCTGGAATCGTCTCGCGGAAACACGCACTCGCCGGGTCGAGCTTACTCTCAATCATCGTCATTAGAATCTCAGGGTGTGGTAGTTGCAGTTGTTCTCCCAGGCTCGGAGGTTCTCGTCCCGCACTTTCAGACTCGGATCGTCCCGACCCGCCATCTCTCCGTCAAAGACCTCCAGCTTCACTTCGTTCTCACGGTAGGCCGCCGGATCGAACGGGTGCTGGCAGGTATTGAGCACCACCAGCGTATCCATTTCGAATCGAAGCTCGACGAAGTCTCCCGGCTCCGAGTGCTCTTCGACAAATGACAAATTCCCATCGTCGTCGCTGACCACCTTGCTGAACCAGTTCAAGTTCGGCACCAGGTCCTTTTTCCCCAAACCCCACTTCGCCAACTCAATCAAGAAACAGTCCCGGCCATTCCGGTACCATTCGTTGCCAGCCTGCTGGTAATTCTTCACGCCATGCTTCTCCAAAACCAGTGCCGCATCCGAGTGGCCGCAAACCGTGTCGTGCCAGCCCAGGCTGTCCTGTACGATCGATGCCATGAGACGACCCATGTCCGAGTGGAGACAATAGGGCTGGCGCAGGTAGAAGACATACTGACCCTTCAAGGTGTCCGGCATGTTGTAGCGTTCCTGCCGCTCCAGGGCATTGTAGAGAAGCATGCTCACGTTGCCGCGACCCTGCAGGTCCGTCATGCGCAGGCGCTTTCCCCTTCCAATCACCGCCGACCACATGCCGCCGCCCGTTAGAGTTTTCCTAAACACTGGATTCATTTCGAGTATTCGTTTCAGTTCCGCTTCGCATGGACCTGAGGAATCAAATAGGTCGTAAGCGTCAGTTGCGCCGTCTTCACCCCCTTGCAGGTGCCCAGCTCGTTGGCGATTTTCCTCAAGGTTCCCGCAGGTCCCTGCATCAGGATCACTTCCATCACATGATCGTCCTCAAGCAAAACATGCTGGGATGAGATCACTTCAGCGATATAGCCGCGGCAAATCCGCGAAAGATCGCGCAAGAGGCTGCTCTTCGACTCATCGTAAACCAGCGTCAGATTCCCCGCCATCACCTCGGTACCGACTTTTCCAAGATGCTCCGCAGCCTGCGAGTGAATCATCTCCGCAATCCCCTGCGAGCGACTGTCAAAACCACGCTCATTCACCAGTCGATCCAGCGTCTGAAAAGTCTCCTCGCCCATCGACACCGTCACCCGGCGCAGGGATTCATTGCTGTCCTCTCGAACCACAGAGAAAACACAGCAACGAACGGGCCAAGTATGAGGAAAATTGATTTTCCTCATACCGCCCATGCTTACGACCTGGCCGCCTCGATCTTCGAGGCCAGGTATTTCTGAAAATGCCAGATGGGCTCCTCGAGATGACTCAGGCGTCCCTGCGCATAGCCGACCGACCTCATGCCGCGTTGGGTCGCGGTGCAGACTTCCATGTCCTCCATGTGGAAATTGATCGCTCCCTCCACCTCGCGCTCAAGCACTTCGGAGTAGTTGGGCATGACTTCCGCATCCTTCGAGAGGATCATCGTCGTCACCAACTGGCAGGTTTCAGGGCCAGTCGGCAGCAGTCGATACCAGTAAACCCGGTCCGGCGCGGAGAAGAGAAGGAAGTTGGGAAAGCCAAGGTAAACCCACCACTCGAGACAGTCATCGATCTTGAGCCCGGGATAAACCGGGAACGGCGTTCCGGCGTTCCCCGTATCCAAAATTTCCTGCTTCATGGAATCCTTCAACGGCAGATGCATCGCCGAAAAATTCACATCATACGGCTCCGTCCAGCACCCCTTGGCCGGGAGGAAGGGCTCAAGGGTCTTCATGTGCGCCCCGAGGTGATGATAGGCCTCCATGAAATTCTCCAGAAGGACCTTCCAGTTGAACTCACAATCCCAGGTTTGCGACCAGACCAGCTTCCCCTCGCCCATGTTCCACTTGCCGACGAACTTGTCCTTGAAGTCCGAGAACTTCTCCGACAAGGGAGCAATGTCCTCGTTGAGCGTCACAAAAACGAAGCCCTCCCAGATCTCGCTGCGATACTCATGAAGCCTCACCTCGCTTCGATCGAAGTCCTCCGCCTTGTGCATTTCCGCAGCACCCACCAGCTTGCCTTCGAGATCATAACTCCAGAGATGATACGGACACAGGATCACCCGCTTGTTCCCCTCATCAGGATGATCGAAACCACTGGGCATCAAATCCATTCCCCGATGACGACAAACCCGTGAAAGCACCTTGATCTTCGAATCCTTCGCCCTGACCACCAGCATCGGCTCCCCGCAGAAGTCCACTCTCACAAAGTCTCCGGCATTCGGAATCTGCGAAACATGGCAGAGCGAAACCCAGTCCTTGCCGAAGACCTCCCTCGTCTCAAAATCGAGAAATCCCGGATCCGTGTAGGCTCCGGAAGGAAGCGTCGTCGACTGCGACATGGGCTTGGACGCCGCCTCGATCACACTCTCCAGCAATCCATCCTCCGGTTCAGAGGAAACAGGTGGGGGCGAAGACATAACGGAGCAGTTCATGGAGTCGATATGGTTGGATGTTGTAATTCGATTGATTGAAAACGTTCTTTCTGTCGAAGCCCGATCCATCGATTGAGCTCCCAGAGATTGGCGACCGGTTCCCCGCTGAACGGCGCGCACTGAAGATAGCCGTCCGGGCCGAACTCCGGAGTCATGGTGAACACCTTCCGACCGCGCTCGCGCATCGAGGCCCACACCACGTCCCACCAGCGTTCATGAGCCAGCAAGTTGGGTTCATGCTCCGGAGCTCGTGGATCAGGCACCTGCGGACCTTGATCGTAACCAACACGTGGCTGGATGTGATAGGCATGGGCCGCAGCCAATGCCAGGATCTCAGGTTCCTCATCGAGAATCAAACGTTCGGAGACCACGCACCAGTGACTGAAGTCACAGGTGATCTTCAACTCAGGCAGACGCAGCAGGAGATCACGGGTCAACCATGGACTGTAGGTCGAGCGCCCCCGGTGGGTTTCAACCGAGATATCAATCCCATGCTTCTCCTCCAGATGAATCACCCCTTCATGAAAGCGCATCGCTTCATCGTGACTCCAGGCATCGTAACCTCCCATCGTATTCACGAAAAGTGGTCGCCCTTCCAGAGAGCGCCGTACCCCTTCCTCCAGCGAGGCCAAATGCGCCTCCGCTGAATAGCCGGGCATCGGAACAAACTTCCCTTCCGCAGTACAGGTGCTCACTTCCGAAATCCACTCCATCCCCCCGTCGTCCAAATCCGCAAAGAACTGAGCCCGCTCGGTTTTGTCCAATGGTGCTGGACCCTCAATGCCCGAGAAACCCGCCGCAGCCGCAAGCTCGATCGCCTCCGGCAATCCCCCGTCGTGGCCCCACAGCGTTTTATAGAGTTTCAATTCCATCGCCCTCAAAGGTCGCGGGCCAGCCTCAGGCCCAGATTGTCCCAACACGCCTCATCCGGTGCCCAGTCACGCCACGAGACCCGAAGCACTCTTGGAAGATGATCCCATCCTCCCCCACGAATCACGCGGGTTCCCGCCTTGCCTCCATCGAGCCAAGCCCTTCCATCCGCAGGCGCTCCCTCATAGCCCGGATGCCAGCGGTCCACGGTCCACTCACAGACGTTCCCCAGCATGTCATGCAAGCCGAAGCCGTTCGCCGGGTAGCGGCCCACCGCCACCGGTCTTCCGGCACCGCACTCGATGCCACGCTCATCATAGTAGAAGTTCGCATCATTCACGCCGAGATCGGATCCATGTGGAAAGACGGATCGGCTTCCCGCGCGACACGCATATTCCCACTCGGCCTCGGTCGGCAGACGATAAAGCCCCCCAAGCTCCCGCAGAAACTCACCGATCTCGGAAAATGACATCCCGACGACCGGGCAGGCGTCATCCAGATCATCACGGCACGATCCCGGAAGACGCCCCATCACCTCGATCCATTCGCCACGTGTCACCGGAGTCACGCCGAGCATGAACGCCTCGGAAATCGAGACTTCATGACGTGGCAGCTCCACGGCACTGACAAACTTGTCGTCCGCAATCCCTCCCATCTCGAAGGTCCCGGAAGGCACCTCAACCAGGTCGAGAAAAGATCGACGATCCGACATGATCTCCATGTCACTCCGCTGTAGATCAGCCACCATAGCCATCAGCCTTGAGGGCCTTCATCGGAGCCAGGTCCACGCCCGACTCCATCGGGTGTTCCTTCTTCACTTGATCAAACTTGATCCACCACTCGTTGGTCAGTTCCCAGTGCCGGGTGATCTCATTGTTCGAACCGAAGGGCGGATCACCATCGAGCACGCCCATGAACTGACCGGACTCCGTCCAATTGAAGGGATAGATTCCTCCATCGGTCGAACTACCGTCGGCACCGATCACCGTCACCACATCTTCAACAGGAAATCCGAGCGCCTTCGCCATGATCTCATTGGCCTCCTCGGGATGCTCCTTCCAATACTTCACGCCCTCGAAATAGGCCTTCATGGTCAGCTTCGCGACCTCAGGTCTTTCCTCAAGGAAAGAACCACTCATGTACATCCCATCCGCCAACAAAGCCGTCTTCTTGAAATAGGGATCCTTTGAAGTCGCAGCCACCTTCGAACCCGGAAGCGTTTCAAGAACCTTGCCACCGAAGGGCTCCCAGAACTCACCCGCTGCCACCGAACCACTCACCATGGCGGCCACGGCATCGTCCATGATGACGTTGGTGTACTTCACTTCGTCGAACTTCACGCCGTTGTTCTCAAGCCAGATCCCCATGTAAATCTGGGTCAATCCGCCCTCAAGCACCGCCACCTCTTTCCCCTTGAGATCCGCAGCGCTTTCAATCCCCGGCCCAAGGATGATCTTGTCGGTTCCATAAGACGGGTTGGTAAAGGCCACCAACTTGACCGGCACCCCTTGGTCCGCAGCAATCGGTCCGTATTCAACCGTCGAAGATGTCACGTCCAACTTCCCGGCAGCCATCTGCGCAAAGCTCTCGTAGGGATCCTCAATGATCACGATGTTGAGATCGAGTTCGGGAACCAGATTCTTCTCCTTGGCCACGAACCAGAAGGCATAGCCCGGCCACGAGAACAAGGAGATGTTGACCGTCTCCTTCGGTGAGGACACTTCGACGGCCTCTTCATTTTTGGAACAGGAGCCCAGCAAGAGAGCTGCAGCAGGTAGTAAGCTTAGGTATTTCATTTTGGTCATGATCAATTTGAATGTTGGCAATCAGTGTTTCAGGTAGCGAAAACTCGCTCGATAGATCAGCCGGATGAGCAGATCGGAAAGAAGTCCAAGCAATCCAATGGTCAGGATTCCGGCCATGATGCTATCGACTTGGACGAAGCGTTTGGCGCGCATCATCATCGCGCCGATGCCATCAGTCGCCGCGACGATCTCGGCAATGACCAGATAGGTCCAACTCACGGCAAGCATCTGACGCGCGGTGTCAACATAGCTTGGCAGTGCTGAAGGCAGCACGACCCGCCAGACGACATTGAGCTTTTTCACCCCGAGGGTCCGTGAGCTCTCCACCAACTCCATCGGAACCGCCCGGGTATTGTCCATGAAGAGTGTCGTCAGGAAGAACACCACGCCGATCACCAGCAGGGCCACCTTCTGCTCTTCACCGGTTCCCAACCACATCAGCAAGAGCGGCACGAACGAAGGCGCCGGCAAGTAACGGAAGGGCGAGACGAGGGCATTGAAGAAGCTCCCAACCGGAGTAAAGACACCCATCATAATCCCCAGCGGAAGGGCAATCGCCAGAGCAATGCCGAAACTCGAGAAGATCCGCTTCAGGCTTTGCGCAACATCCAGTGCGAAGTCCTTCTCGGCAAACAACAGGATCCAGGCTTCGAGCACCCTCGCAGGCGACGGAAAAAGCGTCGGATCCGCCAAACCCGAGACCGAGAATAGATGCCAACTGAGAACAAAAAGCCCCCACGCAGCCAAACCGAGGCCGAGTTTCGCCCCGAAACTCATCGAGCGCCGAAACTCGAACACCGAGAGCTTCCTGACCGGAGCCTTCGCCTTCGACTCAACCGAACGATCGGTGGAGTTCCTTGCCTGCTCGGCAGGCAGTTCTTTGGCGACGGAGAAAGGCATAAATAGAACGAACGACACTCAAGCAGCACCCCACATGCCATCACCCTCAATTTATTTGCATGTGCAATCATTTTGCCGAATACCTTTTCCCTCTTTCGATGAAGCACTCTCTTGAGTCCTCCGCATATTTGTTCATTCTCCTCCCGTGAGCTTCACCGCTGAAGAGAAAACCCCCAAACCTTCTCGCGCTTCACGCCAGATCGCATGGCGACTCCTGCTGACCGTTCACGCCGTCGCCTGCCGCCGAATCGACCGGGATCTTCAGGAGGCCGGCTGCATCACCTTCGATGACTACGACCTCCTTCTCACGCTCAATGAAGCCGAAGGCGAGTCCTTGCGCATGAGTGAGCTCGCCGAGGCGGTGCTGCTGAGCAACAGCGGCCTTTCGCGCCGCGTGGTGAAACTCGTCGAACGCGGACTGGTCCAGCGAAAGCAGTGCACACGCGACGGTCGCGTCTTCCACGTCCACCTCTCAAGCAAGGGGCGCAAGGCCCTCGATCAGGCGTGGACGATCTACGAGAATCTCATCGAGCAGAGCTTTGCCTCCCACATGACCCGGGACGAAGCCCATACCATTAGCCTCATTTTTCAGCGAATCCTCGATCGCACCGGGCTGCCAAGCCACCAAGGACTGCTTCTTGCCAAGGCCACCGACGCCCCGAAAAAGCACTAACTTGGCTCCGGCACCGGCGAGCTGTGCTCGAAGCGCTCAAGAGTGGCGATTCCCTTCGCCCAAGGCAGCTCATCGCTCACCCAGCACACATCGCCCGGCACCTGCTTCGACGGCTCGTCCAGCGAGCAGGTGCTCACTTCAAAAATGTGGGGCAATGCGGGATCAAAGAACATCAAGGGCGTTCCACAATCCCCACAGAAGGATCGCTCGCGATCGGCAAAAGTCACCTGCTTGGGTTCGCCCCGGGTCCAGTTCAAAGCCCCACTTGCAAAGAAGGTCCACGCCACCATCGGCGCGCCGCTCGCCCGACGACAGTCCTCACAACAGCAGACGCTCGTTTGCAAAGCCGGCCCGCGTACTTCGTAACGAACCGCCCCGCACAAACACCCACCACTCAGGATACCGCTCATCGTTCAGTCATAGCGGGGTTTCGAAAGTCCATCCCACAGCGATGCGTCAAGCGGCGGACACTCAACTCGTGCCCGATGAATCTTCTCCACAAGCGCGTCCACCATCGCTTCGAACAAACGTCGACCCTCCTCCGCCGTCGCACCCGAAGGCGCTCCGGTCACTCCATTGAGGCTCGTCTGGGCGACCGGATAGGAGAACACCGTCTCGACGGTCCGATCGGGATCATCGGCTTCCTTCACCCGAGCCCCATGGACGAGATCCGGACAAAGAAACATCATCAACGAGGTCTCGGCGCGGTTGGCATGCAAGTCCCCGGCATCGTCGGTGTAGGCTTTCCAGATCGAGTCACTCAACTGAAACACGTGGAGCAATCCGACCTGCAACTTCCCCATCTGGGAAAGCCTCAATTGATCGACCGCCACCCTCGCAGGCGCATCGTTGCCAAAGTGTGCATTCACAAACAAAAGACGCTTCCAGCCGGTCGCGACCGCCCATTCGGCCAACTCACGCAGCACCGCCATGAAGGTCTCATGCCTCAGGGAAAAGGTTCCCGGCCACTTCGGCGTGTGGCCTTGAGAGACGGTATAGCGGAGCGCCGACATCACCGGCACCCGGGTCTTTGCCGAGACTTCGGCACAGACCCGCTCCACAAGCAAGGTATCCATCGCCACGGGCAAGTGAGGCCCGTGTTGCTCGGTGGCACCGAGTGGCAGCAACAGCAGACCACCATCCTGCTCGACCAACTCGGCAATCTCCGGCCAGGCCAGGTTCTCAAGAACCACCGCATCGCTGTTAGAAAAGTCGGGCATAGGTATCGATCTCCCATTGACTCACCCGCTGGTGATACTGTCGCCACTCCTCGCTCTTGTAGGTGATGAATTCATCACGAAGCTCCTGCCCCAGCACTTCGGTCACAAAGGGATCGGCCGCGAAAGCCGTCACCGCCTCGTCCAGCGTCCGCGGCAGTTCCGAAATCCCCCGCTCCGCCAGCTCCTTTGGTGAAAGCTCATACAGGTTCAACTCTTGCGCAGGCCCCGGATCCAAGCCTTCCCGAATGCCCTCAAGACCTGCGGCCAACACCAAAGCCGCCGCAAGGTAAGGATTGCAGGCGGCATCGGCATTCCGACTTTCACAGCGCCCTCCAGCCATCGGCACCCGCACCGAGTTGGTCCGGTTGTTCTTGCCGTAACTGTTGAATACCGGGGCCCATGAGTAATACGACATCAGGCCTTTCCGGACCAGCCGCTTGTAGCTGTTCACCGTCGGAGCGAATGCCGCGCACAAGGCCGGTCCATGCTTCAGGATTCCGGCGACAAACTGATAACCAAGTTCACTCAATCCCAACCCGCGAGGATCGTCTTCGGGCGCAAGCTTGAAAAGATTCTTCCCGCTCTCCAAGTCATAGAGCGACATGTTGAAATGCGCTCCACTCCCGGTCTTGTCCGCAAAAGGCTTCGGCATGAAGGTCGCAAGCAGACCCTCTTCCGCCGCATACTGCTTCGCCATCAGACGGAAAAAAATGTAGCGATCGCACATCGTCAGGGCATCGGCATACTGGAAGTCGAACTCGAACTGCGAGTTGGCATCCTCATGATCGAGTGAGTAGAGATCCCAGCCGAGATCATTGATCGTCGTCGAAACCTTATCCAGCCAGGTGTAGCGATCCATGAAGCGCTTCACATCATAACAGGCCTTCACCAGATCATCGTCGGCGTTGGGGATCTCAAGACCGCCGGCTTCATTCTGCTTCACCACGAAGAGTTCGCACTCGATCCCGAGGTTCATCCCGAAGCCCATCTCCGCCGCCTTTGCCAACTGCTTCTTCAGCGCGACCCGTGTGTTGATCTCGTAGGGCTCACCTTTGAAAGTGTTGTCGGCCGGAAACCAGGCGACTTCCTTGTTCCATGGAAGGATGATCAGCCCATCCAGATCCGGAAGCGACGCAATCTCATCGTCATTCGGACGCTGACCCAAACCATCCAAGGCATAGCCCGTGTAGAGCTCGCTCCCACCGGCAAACTGCTCAAAGTGACTGATCGGAACAAACTTCCCCTTCGGAACCCCATGGATGTCAACGTAGGCACCGACGCAGTATTTCACCCCTGCTTGCTCGAGCTTCGCCTTCACGGCACCGATCTTCTCTTTCTGTTCTTCTGAAGTCTTCATACTTTTCATTAAATTCGTGTGAAAAATTGTGAGCGTGATCGCCCCCCAGTTTTGAAAGACATCTTCAGACGACGTCCGGATCGTGCTTCACCATCCTCAACACCGGAGTCTCCGCAGCCTGCTTGCCGGGTGGATGGATCAAATGATCGATGTGATGCCTTGATTCCTTGAAGCTCTCCTCAAAGATTTGCGCCGGTGTCCGCGGCCTTGGCACCGGAACCTCGACCATCTCGCGAAAGCGACCGGGATTGGCATCCAATACGAGGATCCGATCCGAGAGATAAACCGCTTCGTCCAGATCATGGGTGATGAACACCACCGTGATATCGACGCTTTTCCAGATTTCCAGCAAGTGCGCCTGCATGCTTGCCCGGGTCTGAGCATCGAGTGCTCCGAAAGGCTCATCCATGAAAAGTACCTTCGGTTGGTTCGCCAAGGCGCGCGCAATCGCCACCCGCTGCTTCATCCCTCCCGACAGCTGGTTCGGGTAGGAATTCTCGAATCGCGAGAGCCCGACAAGATCAATCCACTGACGCGCCTCACCCTCGGCCGTCGTCGAGGATGAACCGGACATCTGAGGGCCGAACATCACGTTCTGTTTCACCGTCAGCCACGGAAACAAGGTGTAGGATTGAAAGACCATGCCACGATCCGGACCCGGACCCGAAACGGGTTTGCCGCCCACCAGCACTTCACCACTCGTCGGTGTTTCCAAGCCAGCAAGGATTCGGACAAGCGTCGACTTGCCACAGCCGGAGGGACCGATCACGCAGGTAAACTCCCGCTTGTGCACGGCGAACGAAAGATCCTCGAGCGCGATCACCGTCCCTTTCGAAGTCTCGAAGTGCTTCGTCAGCCCTTTGACCTCCAAAGAAACCGGACGTTGCTTCAAGCGATCGAATCGTGCGGCCACTTCCGGGGCCATTTCCAGGGATGAAATCATGGTGTTTCAGGAGCTGATGCTTGACGCCTTGCTGCCGAGGCTCGCTCGTCCGCAGCTACCCGCTCGCGAGCGGCGGCCGCCACGGTACGGACCGGGAAACTCGCGGCGCTCGCAATGGCCCGGGAGAATTTGCTACTCTGACCAAGCCACGGGAAAAGCACGCCGTGGAGCCACGCCAGGATCTGATCCGTCACGAACCCGGTCACACCAATCAGGATGATGACGGGAAACACGCGATCAAAGTTCCGGTAGCGACCCTGCGTTTCGATGAACTCGGTGAGTCCGCTCTTCACTCCGATCAGCTCGGCGATCACCAGCCAGGTCCAGGCCCAGCCGAGGAGGATGCGAAGATCATTGTAGAGATTGGGAAGAATCCCGGGCACCACCACCTTTGAGAGCATCTGGCGCGGCTTCGCGCCAAGGGTCTGGGCCGCCTCCAACAACGATGGATCTAGTAGACGGGTCGTCTTGGAAATCATCAGGATCATGTGCGGCACCGTGCCGATGAAGACCAGCGCCACCTTCGGGGCCCCATCCGCTGCGAGAATCGCGACCAACAGCGTGCTGAAGGTCGGTGCCGGCATGTAGCGAAAGAAATCGGTGAAGGGTTCGAAGATCTTGGCGAACACGTCGTAGGTCCCGCAAAGAACACCGATCGGCAGCCCGACGATACAGGCCCATAGAAAGCCCTTGAAGATCACTTGGAGCGAAGATCGATAGCGCTCACCCATGGTGGAACCGTCATTCCTCGGTTCCTCGGTAAAGTCACGCCAGCCTGACTTGATCACCTTGTCGGGTGCCGGAAGATAGGCGGGGTTTGCCGGGACTCCCTGCGGCAGCAACTTCAACAAGTTCTCCTTGGGAAGCTTCTTGTATTCAAACTCGGGAGAAAGGGCGGACAAGGTCGCCCAATTCGTCTTGATTATCTCCAAATTCTCTTCGCTAAGAAGATCCGACTGACGGCTACCTGTCGCAAGGTCCCGCCAGATTTCGTAAATCAGCACATCATTCTGGCCATCATTATAGTCCAACCAGCCCTCCTCAACCGCAACGGCTCCGAGATGGCGGAGGAGCTTCTGGTTCTTCCGCTGGGATCCGGCGAGCGGCTCTCCCTCTTCGCGGGCCGCCAGCACCGCGGCGTTCTCCTCACGGACGGCATCGACAAAAGTCGGGTAAAACTCCTTCGAGAGATGATCACCCGCAGTGAACACGGTCGTGACCCCTTCCCGGTCCGCAGAAACCTTGAGCTCCACGTCCGGATGCCAGATTCCGGGAACATAGGACACCACGCACCACAGCACGATCGGCATCAGAAACGAAATAACGGTCAGGAAAAGCCGCCGTTGCTTCGGAAGCTCACGACGCACACCAAACCATCCGCGAAATATTCCTGGCAGAGCCATCGGAGCGTTCTTTGAAAAAAGGGCAGGAGCGGCCGGTTCAACGACCGCCCCTGAAACAAAGTCGTTTTACTTCTTCGACTCCGCGTAGGCCTTCGTGAACGAAGGATCGAGATACTTCGTCACATCGAGAGGCTTCTCGTAGACTTCGAACTTCACGTTGAAGTCATCGACCACCTTGCTGGATCCGTAGACCGAACCGAGGCCGTCCGCTTCCTTCCATTTCTCCAGCGCTTCATCGAGCGTCAGAATGTAGGTTCCCTTGAAAAAAGGCTCATACTCCTCCGGCTTCAAGCTCACGCGAGCGGAAAGAATCTCAAGTGCCTCGTCAAGGTTCTCCTCATCCTTGATGAAGTCGACGATCCTGTACCAGACGCTGACCACCTTGGCCCAGTCTTCCTTATTCGCCTCCAGGCTTTCACCGGAGACGTAGAGAAGGTCGTAAATGATGCCCGGGGCATCGGCCGAAGTGAACAGAGGCTTCGAACCTGGAACCGCTTTGAGAGCCTGACCCGAATTCGGCTGCCAAGCGCCAATGGCATCCACTGCCTTCGCTTCCAGCACCTGAGGTGTCTCGTTGGTGGGAGTGTTCACGACCGTAATGTCCTCAGCCTTCATGCCGTTCATTTCGATACCCTTGAGAAGGAGCAGGTGACAGACGAAGCCCTCTTCGACTCCGACCTTCTTGCCCTTGAGATCCTTGAAGGATTCGATCCCCGGAGCTCCGACGATCATGTCATTCCCATTGGAGAAGTCATTGATGATGATGCCGACGGAAGGCTTGCCCGTGCCACCCGTGACAAGTGCATCACCATTGGTCATCGAAACCGCATCCACCTTGCCGGCGACGTAGGCATCCATCGACTCGACGTAGTCCATCCAGGCGAATTCGACATCCACTCCGGCTTCCTTGAACCAGCCTTTCTGGATTCCAATTTCCCAAGCAACCCAGCCGGGCCAGTCGGAATAGGCGATTTTCAGTGGCTCAGCCTTGGCTGTGGCGAGCAGGGCTGTGAGGGCCATCACGGCGCCTCCGATGCTTCCTTTGATTCTCATAGCGTATTTGTCGGTTTCCCAGCAGTATGAATATTTGCTGCTGATTTCATACCGAACAGAGCAATGAGCATACCAACCTGATCAGCGATCTTTTGAAGCCCAGCGGCAGGCGACGCCTCCGCGGCCCATTATGATCGACAACACTCACGAGGATCCAACAGGATCCCGCCATGCTGGATACCAGCGCAACCCGCGCTCGTTTCGATGAATGGGTTCGTTCCCCTGCTTTCGATGCCTACTTCAATTCGATCGTCAAACCCTCGGTCTACCCCTTCGTTTTAGGCGGACTTCTGCTCCTCAGTCTGGTGGGAATCCCATTGGGAATCGCCCTGATCATCTACGGCTGGCGAAAGAACTCTGCCCGCAAGGAAGCCAGACGAGATGCCCCCGAAGCCTTTCTCGGACAGGAGATCATGATCGGCACGGTAGTCATCGCCAATCAGGCACTGCTCCATAGCAAGGGAGCCGTGGCGCCAGCCCTGCTGGTCGGAGAATTCGGAAACCAGGATGAAGCCTCCCTCGAGGCGTCTGCCCAAGTCGCTCTCCAACTCGGCGAGATCTACGGCCAAGACCCTCTTGATGTGCCGCCCGATCTTCAGGAAGCCTGCCGCCTCGTCAACGACGATACCTATCAGGCCGATCGACGCCGGCCGGTTCCTAGCCATCTGTGCTCAGGGCGACAGCTCTGGCTATTCGACGTCCGGCTCCAGTCGGACATGATGCCACCACTGCTTGAGTATCCCTTCGTCCCCTGCATCGGCCCTCCCGGCCCGCAGGGAAGCCTCACCCAACTCCCCCCCGAAGTGCTGGTATTCGATTCGAAGCAGCAATTTATCGAGCACAAGCCTCCCACCACCCCGCCACCCCTCGTTGCCCCTCATTCAGAAAACACCAAGGCGGTCGAGGAGCACATCGAGACCTACCTCGGTTGTCCTGAATCCGTCTTCCACGAACTGATATCGACCACCGTTCACATCGATGTCCACCTCGTCCCAGCCACCAAGGAACGGCCGTGGATCTCTCTTGTCACCAGTGGCATGAGCGACATCCCCATGTCCGCGCCCGAAGGCGCTGAGGAGTGGCGATTTGCCGAATTGATGATCCGCCTCCCCGAAGGTTGGCCCCTCGAGCAGGAATCCCTCGAGGACGAGCGCAACTACTGGCCGATCCGCTGGCTCAAGCAACTGTCCCGATTTCCTCACGAACTTGGAACCTGGATCAGTTTCGGCCACAGCATCCCCAACGGTGACCCGCCCCAGCCATTCGCCGATGGAGTCCCGTTTTCCGGAATCCTGCTCAGTCCACCATGGATCGGCGGCGAAGCGTTCTCAACCCTCTACCTCAACGACGGCACCCCCGTGCATTTCTGGTCATTGATCCCCCTCCATGCGTCCGAGATGGATTTCAAACTCCAGCACGGCGCGGAGGCTTTCTTGGAGCGCTACGCAGCCGCCGGATACAGCGATCTCGTCGACCCGGGACGCCCGCCGGTCGCCTGACATCCGAGGACCCGGGATCCAGCCGCCGGGTCGCGTAAAACGGCGAGATCCCGCCGTCCCGGTCCGCCCATTTTTCGCGCAGGCTTCCCTTGGATCTGCGGAGTCGCCGCAACCGCTGGCTGCCACCATCAACGGTAATATCGGAGGATCGCTTTCCCCGACTCCATCCCAAAACCTACCCTTGCCATGAGCCGCAAACTGATCGCAGCCGACGGAAATGAAGCTGCTGCCCACGTCGCCTACCGAGTCTCCGAAGTGATCGCCATTTATCCGATCACACCCTCCACACCGATGGCGGAAAGCTGCGATCAATACGCTGCCTTCGGGATGGAGAACATCTGGGGTCAGGTTCCCAGAGTGATGCAGATGCAGAGCGAAGGCGGCGTCGCCGGTGCCATTCACGGCGCCCTTCAAACCGGATCGCTTTGCACCACCTTCACCGCCAGTCAGGGGCTCCTGCTGATGATCCCCAACATGTACAAGATCGCCGGCGAGCTGACCCCCTGTGTCTGGCACATCGCCGCCCGCTCGTTGGCAACTCATGCGCTCTCCATCTTTGGAGATCACAGCGATGTCATGGCCGTCCGGCAAACCGGCTGGGCCCAACTTTTCTCCTCCTGTGTTCAGGAATGCATGGACCTCGCGCTCGTCGCCCATGCCGCCACCCTTAAAACCCGCATCCCCTTCGTCCATGCCTTCGACGGCTTCCGAACTTCGCACGAAATCCAGAAGATCGAACAGCTGGGTGACGACGACATCGCCGCAATGATCGATGATGAGGCGGTCCGCGATCATCGCGCCCGGGCCATGAACCCGGACGCGCCCAATGTCCGTGGCACCGCTCAAAACCCAGACACCTTCTTCCAGGCAAGAGAAGCCTGCAACAGCTACTACGCGGCCGCACCCGACATGGTGCAGCAGGAAATGGATCAGCTCGCCAGGCTGACCGGCCGGCAATATCACCTCTTCGACTACTTTGGCGTCGAGGACGCGGAACGAGTCATCGTCATCATGGGCTCGGGAGCCGAAACGGCATGCGAAACGGAAGCCGCACTCAATGCCAGTGGCGAAAAGGTCGGCGTCCTCGTCGTGCGCCTGTTCAGACCCTTCTCGGTCGAGCATTTCCTCGATGCCATCCCTTCATCAGTCAAATCAATCGCGGTTCTCGACAGAACCAAGGAACCCGGCTCAATCGGTGAGCCCCTCTATCAAGATGTCGTGACGGCCTTCAGCGAAAGCACGGCGGCATCGCCCCGGATCATCGGCGGTCGCTATGGCCTATCCTCCAAGGAATTCACCCCGGCCATGGTCAAGGCGGTCTTCGATGAACTGCTTGCCACCGAGCCCAAGAACCACTTCACCATCGGCATCAATGATGACGTCACCCACACCAGCCTGAGCTACGATCCATCCTTCCGCGGTCGCAATTCTGACACCACCAGCGCAGTCTTCTGGGGACTCGGAGCCGATGGCACGGTGGGCGCCAACAAGAACAGCATCAAGATCATCGCCAATGGCACCGACCTGAATGCCCAGGGCTATTTCGTCTACGATTCCCGAAAATCCGGCTCGCAGACGGTCTCCCATCTGCGCTTCGGCAAGGATCCGATCCGGGCACCCTACCTCGTCCGAAATGCCGATTTCGTCGCGGTCCACCAGTTCAGCTTCTTCGAAAAATACGACTGCCTCGCTACCGCTTCGCAAGGTGCCACGGTCCTCATCAACAGCAACTACGGCCCCGATCGTACTTGGGAACATCTTCCGGTTCACGTGCAGGAACAATTCGTCACCCGCGGACTCCGCCTGTTCGTGATCGATGCCTACAAGATCGCCCGCGAAACCCACATGGGAGCGCGCATCAACACCATCATGCAGACCTGCTTCTTCCAACTCGCAGGAGTCCTTCCGCCGGAAGAAGCCATCAAAATGATCAAGGAAGCGATCCAGAAGACCTATGGAAAACGCGGCGATGCCATCGTCAAAATGAACTACGCCGCCGTCGATGCCTCGCTGGCCAACCTTCATGAGGTCCGTTTCCCCGATGTCGTCAGCAGCAAGTCTCCGCTGCTGCCCTTGATCCCCGAAGACGCCTCGGACTTCATCAAGAACGTCACCGCCCGCCTCCTTGCCAACGAGGGTGACCTGCTCCCGGTCTCGGCCTTCCCGCCCGACGGCACCTTCCCCTCGGGCACCACCCGCTACGAAAAGCGAAACATCGCCCTGCAGGTTCCGGTCTGGGAGGAAGACCTCTGCATCCAGTGCGGAAAATGCGTGATCGTCTGTCCCCACGGGGTCATTCGCGGCAAGGTCTGCGAACCCCATGAACTCGAGAACGCCCCGCCGACCTTCAAGACCGCCGACGCCAAGTGGCGTGAAATGCCCGGCAAACGCTTCTCCCTGCAGGTCGCCGTTGAAGACTGCACCGGCTGCACCCTCTGCGTCGACGCCTGTCCCGCCAAGGATCGCAGCAACGTCGGCCGCAAGGCCATCAACATGGCCGATCAACTCCCGATCCGCGAACAGGAACGCGAGAACTGGGACTTCTTCACCAAGCTCCCCGACTTTTCACCGGCCGACGCGGAAACAGCTGGACTCAAACTCAAGGCCCCCAAGGACATCCAACTCCTCACGCCCTACCTGGAGTTCTCCGGTGCCTGCACGGGCTGCGGCGAAACGCCCTACCTCAAGCTGATGTCACAACTCACCGGTGATCATACCTACATCGCCAATGCGACCGGCTGCTCGTCGATCTACGGCGGCAACCTTCCCACCACCCCATGGTGCACGGACAAGCACGGCCGCGGTCCCGCCTGGTCGAACTCCCTGTTCGAAGACAACGCCGAGTTCGGCCTCGGCATGCGACTCACCATCGACCAGCAATCGACCTATGCCCGCGATCTCGTCAAGGAACTCGCGCCAGAAATCGGCGATCAGCTTGCCGCCTCACTACTCGACGCCGATCAAGCCACAGCAGCGGGAATCGAGCAGCAGCGCGAACGGATCGCCGCACTCCACGACAAGCTGGCAAACTCCAGCCATCCCCGCTCCCGCGAACTCCTCTCGGTCTCCGGCTTTCTCGCCAAAAAGACCGTCTGGATCTGCGGTGGCGACGGCTGGGCCTACGACATCGGCTACGGCGGACTCGACCACGTCATGGCGACCGGTGCCAACGTCAACATCCTCGTCATGGACACCGAAGTCTACTCAAACACCGGCGGCCAAAGCTCGAAAGCCACACCGCTCGGTGCCGTCGCCAAGTTCGCGGCCGGTGGCAAACCCACGGTCAAAAAGAACATGGGTCTGCTGGCGATGGACTACGGTCATGTCTACATCGCCCAGGTCGCGATGGGCTCAAGCGACATGCAAACGCTCAAGGCATTTCAAGAAGCCGAATCCTATGACGGTCCCTCACTGATCCTCGCCTACAGCCACTGCATCGCCCACGGCATCGACATCACCAAGGGCCTCGTCCAGCAGAGCCTGGCCGTGCAATCCGGACACTGGCTGCTCTATCGCTACGACCCGCGTCGTACTGCAGAAGGGCTCAACCCACTGCAACTCGACTCCAAGGCACCCAAGATCCCGCTCAAGGAATACCACGACAAGGAAAACCGCTTCCGCATGCTGACCAAAAGCTCACCGGACGTCGCGCAGCACTATCTCAAACAGGCACAGGAAACCGTCAACCGGCGTTTCGAACACTTCAAGCAACTCGCCGATTCCTGAAACCCGGACCTCACCACACCATGAATCTCACCACCAACTACCTCGGTCTCGATTTGGAATGCCCGCTGGTGCTTTCCGCTTCACCCGTCACCCGCAAGATCAGCAATATCTGTCGGCTCCAGGAAGCGGGCTTCGGGGCGATCGTGATGCACTCCATCTTTGAAGAGGAGATCAACGAAGAAGGCCGAATGCTCGATGAAATCCTCTCAGAAGGAACGGACTCGTTCGGCGAAGCCACCAGCTACATCCCCGAATACATGGTCGCTCCCGCAAGCGTCGACCACTACCTCAATCACCTCGAGGCGGCCGTCGCTGCCACCGAACTCCCGGTCATCGCTTCCCTCAATGGCAGCACCAAAGGTGGGTGGATCGAATACGCCAACAAAATCGAGCAGACCGGAGTGAAGGCCCTCGAACTGAACCTCTATCATGTCCCTGCCGATCCTGATATCGACGGAGCCACGATCGAGCGCAACTACCTCGAACTCGTACGATCAGTCTGCGAAACCACTTCGCTCCCCGTCGCGGTCAAGATCTCGCCCTTCCTCTCGGCTCCGGCGAACTTCTGCCGCGAACTCTCCGTGGCGGGTGCCAAGGGCGTCGTGCTCTTCAACCGCTTCTATCAACCCGACATCGACCTCGAAAAACTCGAAGTCACCCCCAACCTCAAGTTCAGCCATAGCGAGGAACTCCGACTGCCGATGCGCTGGACCGCACTCCTCTCAGGCAGAATCCCGGCCGACATCGCCCTGACCGGCGGCGTCCACAATGGCAATGACCTCATCAAGAGCCTGCTTTGCGGAGCGACCGTCGCCATGATGACCAGCGAAGTGCTCATGCACGGCCTCGGCCGCGCGGCGGAAATCCTTGATGAACTCCGGAATTGGATGGCCGAAAACGATTATCAATCCGTCGACCAACTGCGCGGAGCCATGCGCAGCGATCATATCGGAGATCCCTCCGTCTACGAACGCGCGAATTACCTCAAGGTTCTGGGCAGCTATACGCACTGAAATCGGCCGCCACTTTTTTGAAGTGCATCTCCACTGACTCCCACGCCAATCTCCGCGCGTGTCCGCCTCCGAACGCCTGTCAGGGATCGCCCGACTTTATGGAAACGCCGCCTTCGAGCGTTTTCAAGATTCCACCGTCCTCATTGTCGGCATCGGTGGCGTCGGTTCATGGGCCGCAGAAAGCCTCGCCCGCTCAGGCATCGGGCACCTGATCCTCGTCGATCCCGATGATCTCTGCGTGACCAACACCAATCGTCAGGTCCACGCTCAGGAGGGAACCTACGGACGCCCGAAAACTGGCGCGATGACGGAGCGCCTCCGCGCCATCAATCCCGAGATCCGCATCACCGAATACCAAGCCTTCCTCTCCGAGAAAAATGTCGCCGAAATCCTCGATGCCGCGCCCGATGCGATCGTCGATGCCATCGACTCCGTCCGTGCCAAGTGCCACCTGCTCGCCGCCAGCCATCAGCGCCGCATTCCAATCATTTCCTCCGGCGCTGCTGGCGGCCGACGCGACCCCACACAGATTCGTGTCCTCGATCTCGCCTACTCCGGTCGCGATACCCTCCTCGCTGCCGTCCGCCGCAAACTCCGCGACCAACATGGCTTTCCCAAGGCACCCATGGGCACCGACGCCAAACCCTTCGGCATCGAGGCTATTTTCAGCAATGAGCCCGCACTCTATCCGACCTGCGATGGCGGCGTCTCCCACGAGCGCCCCGGCGACCAACCCGCAGGACTACGCTGTGATGCCGGCTACGGCTCCGTCACCCACGTCACTGCCAGCTTCGGCTTCATCGCCGCCGGACGCGTGCTTGAGTGGCTTTCCGCGGGATAACAATGCGACCTCTGGAAACAACCATGCACCTGCGGTTTTTACGGCCGTAAAAACAAGCTCAATCAAGGCTGTCACCCGAGCCCGCTCAGGGTTTCAGCTCCATCTTTTGACTGCCTCAACCGAATCATACGGAAACTGATTGAAGGTGATCCTTGCAGAAGGTGCATGTTCATGGATCGCATTGATCACCTTCTCAAATAAGTGCAGCAGATCAGGGTCCGTCCTAAGCCCGGCACCCACCAACACAATATCCGGTCTCTCCTTCTTCAAAGCCTCCTGAACTTGTTCACTCGCAGTCGCCCCCTGATCTGTTAGACACCAAATGGCGGCATACCCCTCTTTCGTAAGTTCATCAACGACCTCCTCGAAGGCCGCATTCAATTTCTCCCGGTTAAGCTCAGGCCACTTCTCGTAATCAACACAATCGGATCTGAGACCAATCAAGAGGACCTTCTTGCTTTTCATTTCTCTCATAGCGATTCCTTGGGCTTCCATTTGAGCAACAGTCCGAACCGAGCGAATTAATCCGCCGCGCACCGCTCCTCATGCGCATCTTTCTTCCCAAATACCAAATGAGAAAAACTCAATCGCTCAGAAACACCAGGTGCGGCGAGTGGAAAAGACTCTGCAAAGGGATTGCGGCAATTGGGAAGAGACCGCAAAGGCTCATACGCCCTGAACCCCGTGGACTGCGGCAGCCCTGCTGCCGCTGTTCCCGTGAGACAGCCTGCTGTCCACGCACAAGGAAGAAAGGGGCAGCCCACCCTGCCGAAGCCCCCTCAGGATACGCCCTTCCTCTCTCCATGTCTCCCAACGGAGCGCGTTCATTCTGAACGCTTGGGCCATGGACATCCTGTCCATACACGCCAGCCCTGCGTCCCTGTCCATTTGTGATGAAAACCTTGACTGACCCTCTTTTGCAGTTCGATCTACCGTAACAGTTTAGCTGATTTCAGGGATGTTTTGTTCAGTCTTTCGTCGGTTTTTCGCTTTTCACTGCATTTTTCGCTTTTGTTTTGGAGTAAACAGGCGTTTACCTACGCCTGTTACTTTCAAACCGA
>NZ_JBATWY010000080.1:0-22305 GCF_049672945.1 Haloferula sp.
TCCCGTCAACCACTCGGAGAGAACCTTCGCCGTCGAGTAAGCCTGATTCACCATTCTCTCATCCGTCCAACTCGGAAAAATGAGACACTCTCCATCAAACTCGACCTTGTAAGCCTCCCTGCTTCCCACCGCTGCATGCATCGGCTTCCGGACCGCCTTCGTTTCAATCGCAAAGACCCCTTCAGGACCCACCGCGATGTGGTCGATATTGAAATTCGTCGCCTCACCACCCGGGTGCCAATCCACCAGAAAATCATGGTAAACCCGGTAGCCCTGAGACAGCAGCACATTCAGCTCGGACGCCACATAGCGTTCTCCCTCAAATCCCAGCCGATGGTTCCGTAGATCTTCCCGTAACACTCTCACCCTTTTCCAGTAGCCCCACCCGAAAGCGAGAACCAAACCGGCGACGATTGCCCACGCAAGCAGCCCACTCATCGTATCGGAATCCATCACCATCAGGCAAATGCCGGGGGCCATCAAAAGGAGCCCCAGAATCATGCAATTCTCCATCAAATCATCCCGAATCTCATCCAGCTTGAGCCGCAAACTTTCTCCGGCGGGCCTCAGCATCTTCTCCGAAAAAGGCGAACGACTCTTCGCCTTCTCTGCCGCAAGGGTTCGGTTGATACCCACTAACAGCGCCGCAAAACCCGTCCCGATGAGCAGCACACCCGGAATAATTCCTGGATTCATCACGCCATGCTAGCGAATAGCACGAACCACGTCATCACCCGCCATCGCGTGATCACTCGGCCCACCCCGCTAATCGATCCGTTCAAAGCTGATATTTCCCGCTCCATGAGCGTCGATCAATTCCTTCATCTTCTTCTCTGTCTTCGTTCCCCACTGATTGCTGAAGGCATAGGTCTTCCCTTCGTGATGGATGAGTTCGTCGTCCGCCGTGAAGTAGCGCCGCTCTCTAAATGCCTTTCCCCGATTTGTCGTGGCGGACGCTCCCGCTTCTTTGGAAAAAGTCTTTTCATCCGTGAAGATGCCTTCCACTTCGTAAAAACGCTGGCGATTCGGCTGCCCAATCGTCGCGGCCATCTGATCGGGTGAGACACCTTGCCCGCAAAGAGCCTTCACCACCGCCAAAATCGCTCTTCCCTTACCAACCGGTGGTAGCACTTCTGCCCCCACAGTTACACGGTACTTCGTCATGTCCCGCTTCGTCCCACGTGCCTTTACTTCGTCCCTCTTCTCCCTCAAGCGCACCGTATAATCCGCCGCCTCCGGTACAGGAATAATCTGCTGCACATCCAGATAGACCGATCCGGCATCTTCATATGGCACCATCCTCACACAACGGATATCCAGCGACTGGTCATTGAGCCAAAGCACCGTCGTCGTCACCTCTTGGCTGAAGTCCGCCGAGGCCAACACGATCCTTACCTTCGCCGCAACTTCCTCGACATCCTCAGTTTCCAAATGTTCCCGCAGCACGTCTTCGGCGTCCTCGCTTCTTCCATTTCGTTGCAAATAGTCACCGAACACCCTCACCACATCCTCAAAGGTCAGCACCGAAGCCATCGCCGCATAACGGATCCCCTGAAGCTCCATGTGCCCGCCATCTTCCGTCCGCTTGAGCTCGATCACCACCAGCGTTCCATCCGGGTCAATCCCCAATAAATCAATCCTTCGCAAGCTCCCCGACCAACCCGTGTACTCTTCAGAGATCACCAGCGTCCCTTTCGAGATCACATCGATGTTGTCCTTCAGCAGTCGCTGAAGATCCTGACGTTCACGAATCTTCAACGCCGCCATCGAACGCTGTTCGACGGCGACGAGTTCGTTTTCTCCGAATCTATATAAAGGCATAATTCTGTTTGTAGGTCGTTAGTCAGCGGGCCAGTAAATCCGCGTCAAAGGAACCAAGGCCTTTCCTTCGGTATCGAATCTCTCGTAATGCATTTCGATTAGCCGTGCGAGTTCATCGAGATCGAGGAGGCTCACAGGCAGGGTCGCACGTTCCGACTCATAGCGTGCTTCTCGAGAGAATCCGCCTGTCGAAAGATAGATCCCCCGATCCCCGGCACGCAGAGCACCAATGAACGAGCGCAAGTCCTGAGCCCCCATCTGAGTGTTCCTCCGATGCTTCACCTCACACTTGATGCGTGGCTCCTGAAGTCCGAGGCCATCGGGTGAAGCCATTACGTCCACCCCGCGATCAGGTCCCGTGGGGCTTACACGTGTCCGGAAACCCATCGCCCGCAGCACGGCCGCCAACAGTTCCTCCATTTCACCCGGCTCCAAACCGACGATCCGGTCCTTCAATCGTTCACGGGATTCCTCGATCACATTCCGCTTGTCCCGCTCAAGCTCTACTTTGACGACTTCGGCGACATCTTCGGGGGTCGGACCCTCACCGCGGAGCCTCGCATTCAATTCCTCCCAAATCTCCGGCGAAACAGAGAAAAGTGTCAGTGTCGATCCGAGACTGTTTCTGGCTCCCACACTCAGATCGTCTCGGGAAACGGTCTCAGATTCCCAGATGACTCGTCGCCTGTTCTCCAAATAATCGGCCGTCTCATCAAAATAATAGTCCCCGTCAAATCGCCCAATCCAATACTGACGAGTTCCCGGATCGTAGGTCACGACGCCGTCACCCTCCTCGATGACATTCACAAAGCGTTCAAGCATACCGACCGCTCCACTGATCCGTCCTTTCGAATCGTTGGGATTGTGTTTCTCAAATTGCGCGCGGATCTCTTCTTGAGTCATCCCTTTCATGCTCATCGGGAAGCCTGCTCCCATTCCGACCCAACCATCGGCGAACAAGTCAATCGCCGCCCCACCATCTGACCTTACCATCCATGCATTGTTCATTTTTCTGTAGCTATGCTTTTCAATCTTCTCTCGGATTCCTCGTAATTACCCAGATGCGCCCGCATCAGACTCTTCCAAAGCTTGCCGTGATTCGGCACGGAGAAGTGCAGTAGTTCGTGGACGATCACATAGTCCCCTAGCTCCCGATCCATCTCCAGCAGCTCGTCATTAAAACTCAGAGTCCCCGCCGTCGAACAAGACGCCCACTTCCGAGTCATCGGCCGGATATAAATCGCGCTCGCATCTACATCGAGTTTCCGCGCCCAGTCCATCACCCTTGCCTTGAATTCCTTTCGGCTCTTCCAGCCATCTAGTAGGGAGGGAGGACACTCTTGTCCTACGGCAACCCCGGCGATCGGCGGACAGGATTGTCCGCCCTCCTTACGCTTCGTCATCACCGCGCACCCCTTTCCAGAATCCGGAACAAGTCCTCGACCAGCGCCGTCACCTTTTCCAAGTCATCACACTGAGCAAAGATCGCGAAAGTCACCTTCTTCCGCAATTCCCTCAGCGAACTCTCACTCCGTTGCCAGTTGGGAAACTCGACGAAGGCATCCTTGATCTTCCGACTCACCGCTTCCGGCTCCTCCACGCCGGATTCCTCCAGCGTGCTGAAAACAAAATAGGTCAGACTATCAAAACCCTTCTCGGCCTGCTCCTGCTTGCGTGTCTCATTGCGGGCTAACTCAGCACACAATTCCTCCAAAGTCTCCGCCGTCGATTGCTGCCGACTCTCGAATGCCTCCTGCACCATCTTCGCCCGTTCGGCCATCGCGACCAGATAAGGGTCATCACTGTTTTCCTCAGCGGTCTTCTCGATGCTCTTGATCAGGTTGATGACTTTCGTCGCCTCGCCCTGCTTCTTCTTCACGATGTAGGCCACCGTGTCCTCGTTGATCGTCATCACCTCACCCGGCTCTTCGATGCCGTAGGTGCTGATGTGCTTCTGCACCAAGGCGTTTGTCTTCGCTTGGAAATCCCGATCCACGTAGACCTTCTTCGTGTAGGCCTTGCGAACCACGTCATAGATCGCGCTGAGGGAGGTGTAGAGCTCAATGAACGGCCTTAAGAACGCATCCGGCGAGATGATCTCGTAGAGCATCTCGATCTCCTTGTATTCCTTGAAGAATTCCTTCCGCCGCTCCGGATTGCGGAAGTGCTCGATGAGATTGTCGACGTCCTTGTCGTTGAAGTTCTGCTCGATCAGCGCCAGATACTCGGGCGCTTTCTGTTCCATCTTGTTTTGGAAGAGCACCTTCAGCAGTTTCAGGTCCTTGACGATGGCGTTGATCTCTTCGCTGTCGAAGGCGAGGGCTTTTTCGAGCTTGTCGAAGATGCCGACGAAATCGAGGACGAAGCCGTGGGGCTTCACCATCTCCTGGGCCTCGTTCTCGTAGGGGCGGTTCACCCGGGCGATGGCCTGCAGCAGGGTGTGGTCGCGCATCGGCTTGTCGAGATACATGGCGTAGAGGACGGGCGCGTCGAAGCCGGTTAGCAGTTTCTCGGTGACGATGAGGATCTTGGGCTGCTGGTCGAGCTTGCCGAAGCTCTTGCGGATCTGCCGCTCCTTCTTGGGGTCGAGATGGAATTCCTTGAGCAGGGCGGAGTCGTTGTTGTTGCCGGTGTAAACGACCTCGGAATACTCGGGCGGCAGGAATTGATCGAGGGCCTTCTTGTAGTGGGCGCAGGCCTCGCGGTCGACGCCGACGAGGAAGGCCTTGTAGCCGAGCGGCTCGACGTTCTCCGAAAAATGCTCGGCGACGAACTGCGCCACCTTCTGGATGCGCTCCTTGCCCTTTAGGAAGTTTTTCAGGTTCACCGCCCGCTCGAGGATCTTGTTCAGCTCCTCGATGTCGGCCACGCCCTCGGCTTCGGCGAGGGAAAGGAACTCGGCGTCCAGCGTCTCGTGCGGCACGAGCATTTCGTTGGGGGCGAGCTGGTAGTAGAGCGGCAGCGTGGTGCCGTCCTCGATGCTGTCGGCGATGGAATACTTGTGCAGGTAGCCCTGGTCGTCCTCGCAGCCGAAGGTCTTGAAGGTGCCCTTGCCGTAGGCGGTCTTGTCTACCGGGGTGCCGGTGAAGCCGAGGTAGGTCGCGTTCGGCAGGCCGGCCATGAGGAAGTTGCCGAGGTCGCCGCCGGTGGTGCGGTGGGCTTCGTCGATGAGGACGTAGATGTTCGAGCGCGTGTTGAGATCCGCCGGCATGTCGCGGAACTTGTGGATCATCGTCACGATGATGCCCCGGTAGTCGTCTTTCAGCAGCTGATTGAGCCGGGCGATGCTGCTGGCGTGCTCCAGGTTGCCGAGGCCGAGCGCGGCGAGATTCTTGAGCATCTGGTCCTCCAGCTCGTTGCGGTCGATCATGAGGAGGACGGTCGGCTTGTCCGCCTCGGGCGCGCGGAAGAGCCGCTCCGCCGTCTTGATCATGGTGAAGGTCTTGCCGCTGCCCTGGGTGTGCCAGACGAGGCCGCGGGTGCGCTCCGGCTGCAGGGCGCGCCCGACGGCGGCATCGACCGCGCCGGTCTGGTGCTGGCGCAGGATGTATTTGTTCAGCTCCTCGTCCTTCTCGGCAAAGACGATGTAGTCCTTGAGGAAGGCGAGCACCTGCGGGATGGCGCAGAAGCTCTTGATCTTGGCCTCCAGCTTGCCGACCTCCTCATCCTTCCAGTTGAAAATGTTTCGCCGCACGGTGTTCCAGGTCACCCCGTAGGAGAAGCCGATGGCGTCGGTGGCGGTGAAAAGCTGTTGCGACACGAACAGCTCGGGTGTCTCGCGGTGGTAACGGCGGATCTGGTCCACCCCGAGGGCAATGGCCTCGTCCTTGTTGGCGTTCTTGCACTCGATCACCAGCACCGGGATGCCGTTGATGAGAAAGACCACATCCTCCCGCGTGCCGTAGTGGCCGTTGTGAAAGGCCCACTCCTCGGTCACTTCGTAAACGTTCCGCGTCGGGTCGTCGTAATCGATCAGGATCAGGTCGCGCTCGCGCTTCTCCTCATGGTCGAAGAACTTGCCCCGGTTGCACAGGTGATCGACGAATTCGCGGTTGCCGTAGATGTCGGTGTGGAGATGGCGAAAAGCCCCAAGCAACGCGCCCTCGGCCTCAGCATAGCGCGAGTTGAATTCCCGCACCTTGGTGTCGAGCAGGTCGTCGAAGAAAAGGGACAACGGAGCGGGGACATTCCTGTCCCCGTCTTTCCCACGCAAGGGGGCAGGAATGCCCCCTCTCCTTTCCTCCGCTTCCTCGCGAGACACAATCGTCCAACCGATGGCCTCGGCGTATTCGAGGATCCGGGCTTGGACGGTTTTGTGTTCTCCGGGGGTGGGCATATTTCAGGGAAGCGGTGTCGCTGCCTCCACAGTCTCGGCGGCTTCGGGAGCCGTAGTTTCGCCCATCATCATGTTGTAATGGGCTATGTGCTTCGTCTTTTCGAAGATCCGTTTGAAGACGCTCAAGTAGCTTTCGACCATTGAGTCGTCGATGGAGACATAAAGCGAATCGTGGGCAAAATGTGATCCATCGTTAACCCAAGAGAACAAAGACCGGCAGATCAGCTTCTCTTTGCCGTCAAAGTGAGCGCAGATGTCATCGGGGTCAATGTTTCCGAGGATCTTGAAGTAGTTTTCAAGAATCCGCCTCATCGTGTTCTGAATCGCGAGATTGTCCCGATCACGATTGCGCACTTCAATCCAGAGAAGCTCGTAGGAGGTCTTGATCGGATTAGTCTCGTGATGCCGAATCTTCGATTCCTGGTTCGATTTTCTTACCGTCCAAAATGTCTCGTCCTTCAACCGGCCGTCAGCACATCGCTTCGGGTGGAAGGAGACTTCCTTGTGGAAATACACGTTGTGAGTCAGCACGAAAACCTGTTTGATCGTCCCGCTTCCATTCCGAACTTCCTCGAACACACCCTTTATCAGGTTGCTCACGATAAAAAGAATGTCGCTGTCCAGGCTCGAGACTGGATCGTCAAAGACGACAACCCGGTCGGAGGTCATTCCCGTCTCGGTCTCGCTACCTTTGAGAAGGTGGTAGAAGTATAGGAACGTAATGAAACTCTTTTCCCCCTCGCTGAGTGTCTCCTTAGCGTCCGAGCCATCTGGTCGCTGAATCTTGTAAAACGGTTCCCTCTCCGATTTCACCAAAGCAAAACCGGTGAAGCCGAAAGAGTGCAGCAAGGCATTGATCGCGTCGATCGTCGGCTGAATGCTCGTCGTTTGCTTCTCCAGAGATTTTATCTCTTGCTCCTTGGTTCGTTGGTCTCTCGTCTTGTCTGCGATCTGAATTTCAAGGCTTTCAATGCCTTTCTCGATTCCAGACTTCTGCGCCGTGTAGGTCGCCAAGTCGGCTTTGATTTCATGATCGAGCAAGTAACGCCAAACCTGGCCGGTTAGCTGAGTGCGTTCGGCTGCAAGATTCGCAACCATAGTATTGTGCTTCTCTATCGCCGCGTTTGCGTCTTTGACGAGCTTGGTAACCGCACTCAGAACGTTTTTAAGGGAGTCCAGCTCGACTGATTTACTCGACTCACGCCGCTTCTCTTCGATGCGCTGGATGTTTATCCGGATTTTCGACGCTAGGAGCTCGCTTTCGGACTGAAGCTTTTCCGCATCCAGGAACTTCGACGGATCATCAAGGAGCGTCTGAACATTTCGCTGGATCCGCTCCGAATCTGTTTTGTAGTCAGTGTATAGTTTTTCGATGGAAGCGGTGTCCGCGAGGAATGTCTGGTCAAAATACTCGTTCAAACTTTCTTCCAAGGACGGCGGTGTGTCCTGCTGGCAGAATGGGCAGACGCGTTGATCGGGGTCGTAGTAATCGCGGCCTTGCTTAACCCAGTCGCTATTACCGAGCTTCTGGATAAGCGCAGCAATATCGACGTCCGTCTTTCCGATGACCTTCTTCTTCAGGATCGCGGTGGTTTCGTGAGCGAGCAGATCGGCTCCATTTGGAACTGCTAAAGTCAGAGCTTGTTGTGGAGCCTCCCCGAAAACAGTTGAGGCTTTAATCTCAAGATCAGGCAGAGAAACCGCCGCAGAAGAGTTTGATGCGGATTCACCAAGGAGGCGTGCCTTGAACGCACTCTTCTTTCCTCGGGCGCCAGCAAACGCACCTTGCAGCTTGTCATCGTGTTTCAACTTGAGATCCCAGCACTTGCCTTCAAACGCGTCCTCCAGCTTTCCGAGCTCGGCTCGTTTCCCGCCGTTGCCATCTTCGCCTTGGAGCACCCCCTTGAGCTGGACGATCTTCTTTTTGATTTCATCAAGTTCGCCTTTCGCCGCCTCGATCTTGTCGAGCGTCGCCTTGTCTTTTTCACCGAGTGTGAAGATGCCCTTCAACTCGTCAGGCTGGTTGAAATTCCGTTGCACGAAATCCCGATTGTAAACCAGAAGCTCCATGGGTGAGCCTCCACGCCAGACCAGCTTGCAATGCGCGTGCGTGGCGCAATCCGCGATGACTCTTGAAATCGTTGTTTTGCCGGTCCCGTTCGATCCGTAAACGAAGTTTATCTCTTTCAGATCACTCAACGCTTCTGGAGTCGGGCCATAAGTCGCGACATTGCTGATTTCGATCCTTTCAATCATGGCGGGTGCCCTCCTGTGGAAGTGTTAGTTCGTGAACGCGGGTCTTCGCGGTCATCAGTTCGTGAAGGAGGGTGCGGAAGAGGTCTTGAAGTGCTACCACCTTATTCTCCGCCGCAGCTACCTTGTCCCCGAGTGTGTTGAAGCACTTAACAATCGTCTTCTGTTCGTCGGGCTTGGGGAAGGCTATTGGCACCGAAAGGATGTCTTTCTTGCCAATGTTGACCTGGACACCCTTTTTCGCACACGAGACCAGGTAGCGTTGCGCTGGTTTTCGCGAGAGGTAAAAGCGGAGGAACTCAAGATTCACTCGTCTGCTTTCCGTCGGAACAAGCTTTCCAACCCGCTGGTTTAACAGCAGTTTTTTCCCCGATGGATTTCGAACAATGGTCGGAACACCCAAGATCTTCGGATCATTCGCCATGTCAGTCATAGCGATGATCAGATCGCCATCCTCCAGCAGAAAAGACTTCTGCGTTTCCGCGAAATGATCTGGAAGAAATCTGGGATTATATTCGAGATCGAATTGCGCGCCGGGTCGAATGTTACTCATCCGAATATTGAGAGTGTTGGATTCCGCAACGTAGTCAGTGGACTTGAAGGCGTATCCGTTTTTCAAGTCGGCGAGTTGATTTAACTCCACCACCTCCCAGCTTTCGGGGACGGGGCCGATTTCTGTTTGTTTTTGGGGTTCTTTGCGGAGGCCTTCGGTGAAGAGCTTGTGCATGAGGGCCTTTTTCAGCTCGGTGGTGGTCTGAATGATCCGCTCCTGCGCTTCGATCGCCCGCTGCACCGTCGAAAGGATGTGCGCGATCTTCTTCTGCTCGGGGAGTGGGGGGACGTTCAGCCGAATCTGTTCGAGACAGTCCCGCGTGATCCCTTTGATCGTCGCGCCGCGCTTGTTCATCGCGACGTATTGCTGAATCGAGTCGATCCCCAGTTGGTATGCGAGAAACTTGATGTCGTAGTTTTCGTTGTCGATCAGGACGCCTGCGAGGTCCTGGTTGATGGCGAGGTCAATCCGGTTGATGCCAACTTTGCCGACGCCAACCCGCGTTGCGAAAATGATGCTGTCTTTGGGGACAATCTTGGTTGAGGTCTTCTTGACTGCTTCTTCGGAGACGAATTTCTCGCCGTTTGTCAGCTCCAGTTTGTCGCCGAGCCATTTACTGGTGATCCACGGAATCTCTCCCTTCCAGTAGTCAGCCCGTGAGGTGGTTGGCGTGCCACCACTGAGGAATCCGGTAGCAACTTCGCCAACTGTGGTTTTCTGCCAATCACTCATACCCCGATCTTTTCCAGAATCTCCTTCAAGGCGTTGTCCGTCTCCCGCGCTGGAGAGTTGTTTAACCACAGATTGCGCAGATGGGCGCAGATAAAGAATTTCAGGAAAACATCTGCGTTCTTCTGTATCATCTGCGGTTGAAGTCTTCCGGTATTCATTTCCCGCCTCCCTTCCGCTTGAGGTCTTTTTCCAGATCCTCAATGGCTTTCAGATCCTCGGCGTCGGCTTCGATGGCTTCCTGCTCACGCCGCTTGGCGTCGAAGCTGTCGTAGCGCTCGGCGGCGATGGTTTTCATGTCCTCGTGGCTGACGGAGCCGGGGCCATTGAGCAGGGGCTGGTCGTTGGAAGCCAGCATGCGGTCCACGCTGGAACGCCAGAAATCGAGGGTGAGGTCCTGTTGCTGCTTGGCGCGGAGTTCGGCCTGTTCGAGGAAGATGACCACCAGGCGGTTGAGGGTATCGACTTCGTCTTCGCTGAGGTAGTTCTTGGCGATGAGGATGTCCTGCTTGCGGACGCGGGAGCCGCTCCAGGTGGTGAGCGCCATGTTGGGCTGGCTGGGATCGGCGCGGTCGACGATGAGCTCGGCAGCGGTGTGGCGGGTGGCGGCGTAGAGGAGTTTGTTCTGCACCTCGGCGAAGAAGAGCGAGGTTTCCTTTTCCCGGGTCTGGTAGTCGCTGGAGAGGGCGAAGAGGTCGCGGACTTTCTGGTAGAAGCGTTTCTCCGAGGCCCGGATGTCGCGGATGCGGGCGAGGAGTTCGTCGAAGTAGTCCCAGCCGCCGGGGTTCTTGAGGCGCTCGTCGTCCATGACGAAGCCTTTGACGATGTATTCCTTGAGGTGGCTGCTCGCCCATTGGCGGAACTGGACGCCCCGTGGCGAGCGGACGCGGTAGCCGATGGCGAGAATGAGATCGAGGTTGTAGAGCTTGGTCTTGTACCGCTTACCGTCGGCGGCAGTTGTCAAGGAATCCTTGACAACTGAATCCCCGGCCAATTCCCCGTCCTCGAAGATGTTCTTGGCATGAAGAGAGACGTTTTGCTTGGTGGTCTGGAAGAGCTCGGCAATTTCGAGCTGGGTCAGCCAGACCGTCTGGCCTTCGACGCGAAGGTCGAGCCGGGTGCGGCCGTCGTCGGAGGTGTAGAGGACGAGTTCGCTCATGCCGAACCTCCTTCCTCTGATGGCGGACAGGAATGTCCACCCTCCTTTGCCTCCAGCCGTGCCCGGGAAATCTCGATGGCGGCGTGGAGTTTTTGCTTGAGTAGCTCGCGTGGTGGCAGGGCGGTGAGGTATTCGGCGACGTGGATGCCGGATTGGTCGAGTTCGAGGAGTTCGATTTGTTCCGTCTTTTTCCCGGCGCAGAGGATGATGCCGAGGGGCGGGTCTTCGCCGGGTTGTTGTTCGTGTTTGGCGAGCCAGCGGAGGTAGAGCTCCATCTGGCCTTTGTATTCGGCTTTGAAGTCGCCGAGCTTGAGGTCGATGGCGATGAGCCGTTTCAGGCTGCGGTGGTAGAAGAGGAGGTCGAGATAGAAGTCGTCGGAATCGATCTGGATGCGGGTCTGGCGACCGAGGAAGGCGAAGCCGCTGCCGAGCTCGAGGAGGAAGGTTTCGAGTTCGCGCAGGATGGCGTCTTCGAGGTCTTTTTCGAGGTAGCGGTCCTTGAGTCCAAGGAAGTCGAGGATGTAGGGATCGCGGAAGACGAGGTCGGGCGAGAGTTGGTCCTCGCTGCGAAGGGCGGCGAGTTCGGCCTTGGCGACTTCCTCGGGCTTCTTCGAGATGGCGGTGCGCTCGTAGAGCATGGAGTCGATCTTTTTGACCAGTGTCCTCGTGCTCCAGCGTTCGATGCGGCACATTTCGGCGTAGAAGTCGCGCTGGAGGTCGTCTTTCAGCGGGATGATTCTTTGCAAATGGGTCCAGCTCAATTGTGCAATCAGCGATTGCACAATCTGGGGGTCGGGATAGACCTCGGCGAATCGGACCATGTTGAAGAGGCTTCTGCGCCCGAAACCACGCCCAAACTCCTCGCTCAATTGTGCACTCAGTGATTGCACAATCTCTTTTCCGTATTCGGCTCGTTCATTGTTGAGCACTTCTGTCTGGATGCGCTTCCCGATGCGCCAGTAGAGCAAGGTCATTCCCGCATTAATGGTGCGCGCGACGCCCTCGCGGGTTTGCTCGATCATGGAGCGCACGTCGGCCACGAGCCCGGCGTCGCTCTGGATGATTTCAAGTTCGTCGCTCATATCCCGAGTTGCTTGAGGATTTTGCCGAGAGCCTTGTCGGTCTCCTTGGCCTCCAGCTCGATGACCTTCAGTTCCTCGACGATCTCGGCAATGGGCCGGTAGGTTTCGGCGTCGCTGGTGTGGATGTAGCGGCTGGGGGAGATGTTGTAGTCGTTCTTCTTGAGCTCGGCGAGGTCGACGATGCGGCTGAGTTTTTCCTCTTCGTTCCACCCGATGAGGGTGTCGGCGATGCGCTGGATGCCGGCGTCGGGGATGAAGTTCTTGGGGTCGCCCTTTTCGAAGACCTGGCTGGCGTTGACGAGGAAGACCTGACCCTGTCGGGTCTTGGGCTTATCCTTGTTGAGGAACAGAATGATTCCTGGGGCGGTGGTGTTGTAGAAGAGGTTTTCGGGCAGGTAGAGGACGCTCTCGATGAGGTCGTGGTCGACGAACCACTGGCGGACGGTCTTTTCCTTGTTGGTTCCGGCATTGCCCGATCCGCGGGAGGCGGCCCCGGTGTCGAGGACGACGGCGGCGCGGCCCTTGTCATTGAGGCTGGCGTGCATGTGCTGGACCCAGCCCCAGTCGGCGGAGGATTTCCCGGGGAAGCCGGCCCCAGCGGGGAAGCGGTCGAGTTCGTCGTTGTCGTAGTCGGCCTCGGTGAACCAGTCCTGGTTCCACATGGGATTCGCGACGACGCGGTCGAAGGTGCGGAGTTTACCCTTTACCCTAAACTTGGGGTTCTTGAAAGTGTCGCCGATCTCGATCTGGCCCTCCATGTCGTGGATGATCATGTTCATGTTGGCCATGGCCCAGGTCTCAGGGGTGAATTCCTGGCCGAACAGTTTCAGCGGGGCGACTGAGGAGGGCGGACAATCCTGTCCGCCTTTGCTTTTGGATTTGCGGGCAGGATTGCCCGCACTCCTTACCTTTTCCTCCATGGCGATCTCGCATTTCACGAGGAGGCCGCCGGAGCCGCAGGTGGGGTCGTAGATTTCCATGCCGGGCTCGGGCTGGAGCACGCGGGACATGATGGTGCCGACCTCGGGCGGGGTGTAGAACTCGCCGGCGCTCTGGCCGCCGCCCTCGGCGAACTTGCGGATGAGGTATTCGTAGCTCTTGCCGATAATGTCGGCCTCGACGTCGTCGAGCCCGAGGCGCTTGGTGCTGACGGCCTCGATGAGGTTGGAGAGGCGGTCGTCGTCAAGGTCGCGCTGGCCGTGGGTGGTGGCGTTGAAGTCGACGCGGTCGATGATGCCCTGCAGGAGCGGGTTTTCCCGGGCGATGGCCCGCATGTGGGTGGTGACGCCTTCGCCGATCTTGTCAGAGAGCTTGCGGATGACGGACCAGACGGGCTGCTCGGGATCGTCCGGCACGAGGGGCAGGTAGAAGCGGACGAGCTTGTGGTCGGCCTTGGCGAGCTGGAAGGCCTTCTTGCGCGAGCCGACTTCGGCGGCGATGCGGTTCAGTTCGTCGTCGAAGACGTCGCAGAGGCGCCTGGTGAAGATGAGGGGGAGGATGTAGTCCTTGTACTTCGGCGCGTCCTTGGCTCCGCGGATGGAGCAGGCGGCGTCCCAGATCCAGGATTCGAGGGACTTGTCTTTAGGGGAGGCCGCTTTCTTTGCCGTCTTCTTTTTTGCGGGCATGGAGGGTGTGGAAATCAGGTTGGCAGGTAGAACCGGGAAATGATCAGATAAGGCCTGGGACATGCGCGGGGACTGGGTCTCACATCCGGAACCTAAAGAAACCTAAGAAACCCAAAGCATCCCTGACAAGGCGCAAGGCCGGTAAATGAGGGAACGGGAAAAGACAGAAAGCTTGGGGAATTGGCGGATTTCGTGAGGATTTTGACATGACGCGCCGAATGGAGCATCGGCCCTTCCAACAATATCACTCATGAACCATCTCCCCCACCCCCGGACATCCACGGACCCACCCGCCGCAGGGAGCTCAAGCTAGGGAAGAAATCGGACCAGGATGGATAGGATGAGTAGGATGAAGGCCACGAAGTCCGACCATCTTGATTTCCATCAAGATGAGTGAGCCTCAATTCCGGAAAAACTGAGTGCCATGACTCCAAAATCCTATCCATCTTGGTCCAAAAAACTCAGTGGGATTTGGAGTTCTCCCTAACTTGATCGCCCTGCCACCCGCCGGGATTCTTCGAATTAGCCAAGCTGGGGATCTTCTGCTCTCGTTTCTCCAGACAAAAGCCACCAGCCCTTTCGGACCGGTGGCTGGGTTCCACTCGAAACCGTCGTCTTGATCGGACCACTCTTCGCCAGAGTCGATTAAGCGGCGGTTTCTTCGTTCGGTGGGCCGGCCTCGTCGGCGCTGCGTCGGGTCAGACCCGAGCTTCGCTCGCTCTTCGGCACGAAGCCCATCGCACGATACAGCGGGCTGTCCTCACCGTAGTCTGAGTCGCTGCCGAATGGGCGTAAGGAGTGCGGGCAATTCTGCCCGCATGGAAGCCTGGCCATTGCCGATGCGGGCAGAATGGCCCGCACTCCTTTCCCAGCCTCTCATTCCGACCATTTTGGTGTTTCATGTTTGCCGTTTAGCGTTTCCCCTCCCCCCCGTGTCCGACGCCTACGACTTCGCCCGTTCGTTGCTTTTCAAACTCGATGCCGAGAAGGCCCATCACTTGAGCATGCGCGGGCTGCGGTTCGGGGAAAAATGCGGAATGCTTTCGCTGCTCTATTCGGATACCGGGCTTGACGATCCGGTCGAGCTCATGGGCTTGAAGTTTCCAAATCGCGTCGGTCTCGCCGCCGGGCTCGACAAGGAAGGCAATACGATCGACGCGCTTGGACGGCTCGGCTTCGGCTTTGTGGAAATCGGTACGATCACGCCGCGCCCTCAGGCCGGCAATCCGAAGCCGCGCTTGTTTCGGCTGATCGAGGAAGAGGCCATCATCAACCGCATGGGCTTCAACAATCCCGGCATCAAGGCGGGAGTCGCCAACGTCCGTGCCTCGAAATCCTTCAAGGGCATCATCGGTTTCAACATCGGCAAGAACAAGGACACACCGAATGAAAACGCGTCCGACGACTACCTGAGCTGCCTGCGCGAAGCCTATCCGGTCGCCGACTACATCGCGGTGAATCTTTCATCGCCCAACACCCCCGGCCTGCGGGATCTTCAGAGTGAGGATGCCTGTGCCAAACTACTAGATCTCCTGAAGATGGAGCAGGAGCGTTTGAGCAAGGAGCACGGCAAGCAGGTGCCGCTGCTTTTCAAGGTCGCGCCGGATCTCGATCCTCCGCATATTGCCGGTCTTGCCCGAGTGTTTCGTGAGGGCGGTCTCGACGGTCTGATCGCCACCAACACCACGATCACCCGCGACGGAGTGGAGTCCAACCCCAGGTCGGCCGAGGTAGGTGGCCTGTCCGGCAAGCCGCTGACGGCCCGCAGCACCGAGGTCATTGCGGCCTTCGCCGCGGAACTGCATGGCTCCGTGCCGATCATCGGGGTCGGGGGCATTTCATCCGCTGAAGACGCGCTTGCCAAAATCGAAGCCGGCGCCTCTTTGATCCAGATCTACTCCGCCTTTATCTATCAGGGCCCGAAGCTCGTTCAGCAGATTTCTCAGCGATTGAGTCAGGCGGCGCTCTAGCCGTACTTTCGCCGTCGCCAGCCGGAAGTCGCGACTTTCGGGAAGAATTTCGACCTAAACCACTCCCATGACCACCTGACCATGCAGCATTTCTTTCTTTTCGTTTCGATCTTCAGCCTCTCGCTTATCAGCGTCAGCTACGCCCAGTTCTCAACGGACGGGCCGCCGGTGGTCGAGGCCGAGCTGATCTCGGAGCAGGCGACGATCGCCCCCGGCCAGGAGTTTGAGGTCGCCCTGGTCCTGAAACACGCGCCGCATTGGCACACCTACTATGTCAATCCGGGACTGGCCGGTTTCCCTCCGGAGATCGAATGGACCTTGCCGGAGGGTTTCACCGCCGGCGAGATCGAGTATCCGACACCGGTGCTTGGCGAGTTCGCGGGTGCCCCCTTTTACGGCTATGAAGGAGAAACCTGGTTTCTAACAAGGCTCGTTGCTCCCACCGATCTTGCCGAAGGAACGTCGGTCGAAATCAAGGCCGAGGCCTCGTGGCTTGCCTGCGAGGAACAGTGTGTCCCGGGCGATGCCGAACTGGTGATCACGCTTAAAACCGGGCCGGAGGCTGTTGCCGATCCCAATGCCGCCGCTGGATTCGTCGAGGCGAGGGTGGATCTCCCGAAAGTTCCTACAAGCTGGTCGATCAGCGCGAGCCCGGCGGGATCTAACATCGTTCTCGATCTGGCGCCGAATGACGGGGCGGTGGCCGAGCTCAACGACGTTCATTTCTTCAGTTCGAACTCGATCGAAGACTCCTCGCAACCCCAGGTCCTGAGCAAAACAGACACGGGCTACCGTCTCAGCTTTCCGCGCAACCCCGAAACCGACCCGGCACCCACTGAAGTTGTTGGTATTCTCAAGTCGGCAAGCGGGTGGGCGGATGGAGATCCAAGCAAGGGTCTGGCCCTCAAGCTTCCGATTGTCGCGAAGGCAGCGCCCGTCGACGCAACTACCGAAACAGGCGGCGGCTTGAGTCTGATTTCGATCCTCGGACTGATGTTCATTGGCGGTCTGATTTTAAATCTCATGCCCTGCGTCTTTCCGGTGATCGGTCTGAAAATCATGGGTTTCGTGCAGCAGGCCGGACACTCAAGAAAGAAGGTCGTGGCTCATGGTCTGGTCTTCAGTCTCGGCGTCCTGGTTTCCTTCTGGATCCTGGCAGGGATACTTCTGGCGGGTGGTATCGCCAACTGGGGCGGTCAGCTTGAGAACCCGTGGGTGGTCTACATCCTTCTGCTGGTGATGCTGATCTTCGGACTGAGCATGTTCGGCCTCTTCGAGATCGGTGCCTCAGCGACCGGAGTGGGCGGAAAGCTTTCGAACTCGGATGGTCTCGGCGGCACCTTTTTCTCCGGCGTGCTGGCAACGGTGGTGGCGACTCCCTGCTCGGCCCCGTTTCTTGGTACCGCGCTGGGTGCTGCGGTCACCCTTCCCGGTCCCTTGTTCATGCTGGCCTTCACCATGATGGCGCTCGGACTCGCCACGCCTTATCTTGTGCTCTCGTTTTTCCCAAGCCTTGTCGAGAAGTTGCCGCGCCCGGGTCCGTGGATGGAGTCCTTCAAGCAGGGCATGTCCTTTCTGCTCTTTGGCACCGCCGGTTTCCTGCTTTGGGTCTACTCGGTGCAGGTCTTCGATCAACTGAATGGGCAGAAAGGTATCTACGTGATGCTTGGGCTCACCGCCATCGCCACCGCGTTCTGGATCTACGGTCGCTGGGATCTTCCTCATCGTAGCATGAAAGCCCGCTGGGTCGCCCGCTTGATGGCCCTCTCGATCCTCACCGCCGGTTTCCTCGCCGCAATGCCGAGTCCGCGTCCCGATGTCAGCGAGGAAAGTGGCCCCTCCATCACATGGGAGACCTGGAGCAAGGAGCGCCAGGATCAATTGATTGCTGAAGGAACTCCGGTCTTTGTCGACTTCACCGCCCGCTGGTGTCTGACCTGCCAGACGAACAAAGCGGCTGCCTACACCGAGGAGACCGCCAAGCTCTTCGAGGAATACGGGATTGTCGCCTTGAAGGCCGACAAGACGACCACGAGTCCAGCCATCGACGCCGAAATCCGCCGACTCGGAAAAAGCGCGATTCCGGTCAACGTGCTTTATCCCGGCGGTTCGGACACCCCGATTTTCACCAACACGGTGCTGACGGCAGGTTACCTGCAGGATTTTCTGAGGGATCATCTGACCGCGACAAGGTGACCAAATCGGATCTTTCCGCAGGCACCCCATCTGCTCAAGGTGGTGGTCGATGAGCGACCTTCCCCAACTGGTTCAGGACGACCCCTGGCTGACTCCTTTCGCAGAGCATATCCGGAACCGTCAAAAGAGGCTCACCGCCGAGTTGGACCATCTCAAGTCCACGACCGGTGGCATCAAGGCGCACGCCAATGGCCATCGCTTCACGGGTGTTCATCGGCAGCCTGATGGCTACTGGATGATCCGGGAGTGGCTGCCGGGCGCTAAGGCGGTCTCGGTCATCGGAGATTTCAACGGCTGGGATCGGTCCACACACCCGATGATCCGAGGGGAACGAGGGATCTGGCAACTGCGTCTGCCGGGTGATGCCCTCAAGCACGAAGAACGGATCAAGCTCCACATCACCGGCGCGAATGGCTCCGAACGCGACCGGATTCCAGCCTGTATTCTCCGAACGCTTCAAGACCCCGAAAGCCACGACTTTTCTGGGCAGATCTGGCAGGCTCCCGAAGATTACGAATGGCGCCACGAGTTTGATCCATCGATTGTGGAGTCGCCGCTCATTTATGAAGCCCACATCGGGATGTCGGGTGAAGAAGGACGCGTTCACAGCTATCGCGAATTTGCGGATGACGTTCTACCGAGAATCAAGGAGCTCGGTTACAATGTCGTTCAATTGATGGCCGTTCAAGAGCATCCCTACTACGGATCCTTCGGCTACCATGTCTCGTCGTTTTTTGCGCCGACCTCGCGCTTTGGCACCCCCGAGGACCTGAAGTATCTCGTCGATACCGCCCACGGCCTCGAGCTCGCCGTGCTGCTGGATGTCGTCCACTCGCACGCCGTCAAGAACATGGCCGAGGGTCTGAATGACCTCGATGGCAGCGGCAACCTCTACTTCCACTCGGACGATCGCGGCAACCACCCGCAGTGGGATTCGAAATGCTTCGACTACGGTCGCCCGGAAGTGCGTCAATTCCTGCTTTCGAATGTCCGCTACTGGATGGAGGAGTTCCAATTCGATGGATTCCGCTTCGATGGAGTCACCTCCATGCTCTACTGGCACCGGGGATCGACCTCCTTTGACAACTACGAAAAGTATTTTACCGACGGTGTCGACGAGGACGCCATTCTTTACCTTCAGCTTGCGACCACGCTCGCCAAACAGATCAAGCCGGGTGCCTTGCTGATCGCGGAGGACATGTCCGGCATGCCAGGGTTGTGCAAGCCGACCGAAGACGGCGGAGTCGGATTCACCCACCGACTTGCGATGGGTATTCCCGACTACTGGATCAAGCTGCTGAAGCACTCCCGCGACGAGGATTGGGATTTGGATGAGATGTGGGGAACCCTCACCAACCGTCGATACGGAGAAGCAAATATCGCTTACGCCGAGAGCCACGATCAGGCCCTGGTCGGCGACAAGACGCTGGCCTTCCGATTGATGGATCAGGAGATGTACTGGCACATGGGCGAAAAGGATGACCACCCGGTGATTGAGCGGGGCATCGCACTGCACAAGATGATTCGCTTGATTACTTTCGCTCTTGGCGGCGAAGGCTGGCTGACCTTCATGGGCAACGAATTCGGCCACCCCGAGTGGCTGGATTTCCCGCGCGAAGGCAACAACTGGTCCTACCACTATTGCCGTCGACAGTGGTCGCTGGTCGACAACCCGGACCTCAAATACAAATTCCTCTCCGCCTTTGAAAAGGCGATGCTCGCGATGGCGGCGGAGAACCAACTTCCCAACCAGCCGCCAGCTGAAATCCTGAATATCGACGTGACCAACAAGGTGCTCTGTGCCCGACGCGGCGAGGTCATTTTTGTCTTCAACTGGTCGACTGATCGCTCGATTCCGGACTACAAGTTCAAGGTGCCGGGCGGAGGAAAGTTCAAGCTCGCCCTCGATACCGACGACGCCGAATTCGGTGGCCATGAGCGACTTGATCCCGAGGTCATCTATCCGGTCGACGAGGAAGATGAGATCAGCATCTACACCCTGGCGCGGACCGCGATCGCCCTGCGTCCCGCCTGAGCGGAGCAAGGGCAGGCCTAAAAATCCCTGCGGCAGAACGAACGCATCGCCAGCAACAGCACGACCCCTTCGAAGAGCAAGGAGGTGCCGATGATGTAGGCCGGAGAGCGCCGATCCAGCTCACTTTTCAAAGCATCTCCATCCTCGCTGCTGATCGCACCGCCCGTATCCATGGCGTCGAGTGTCGCCTTGCCGAGCATATCCCCATCACCCAGAACGATGAGGCGATCCAGCAAGGCCGCGGTTTCGCCGGTTTTGGGCAACATCGCGTAGGGAATTCTGAGTGCCGAATTCACCTTCTCATAGTCGGCGACCCCTTCTTCACTGAGCTCGTTGCCCAAAAACCCCGACCCCGTCAGAACGGCCTGGCGGGTGACCGACTCCGCAGCCAGGATCACGAAACTCAGGAGCCAGAACAGCAGCGTCAGAAGTACCGAAGCCATGACCGAGCGGGTCTTGACCCCCAACCAGACCATCACGGCATAGAGATAAGAGAACACCAGAAGCACGATCGGCACCGCCCAGAAGACACTCAGATTCCACACCCCCAGCTGGAGCTTGATCGCGATGAAAACGATGACCACGAACAGACTGACCTGGATCGCCATGAACAGCAATCCACCAGCGAACTTGTAGAGAAAGAGCAAGGGCCGGGACAGGGGTTTGGACAAGGTGACTCCAGCAGACCCCTCTTCCATGAATTCCGGAAAGACCGGAGCGCATGAAATCAGAGCCACGACCGTCGCAATCCAGGTGAGCCAGATACCGACAATCGCATTACTAAAGATGCCGTAGTAAAGCAACTCGGCACCCTTGCTCCCCTTCGTGGCAAAGGGCATGTCGAACGAAAACAGACCAAAGACGAGCGTGATGCCCTTCTCGTCGAAACCGATCGAAAGGTAGAGCAGCGCCGCGAAGACCGAAACCCCGAGCGAAACCCAGAAGAGCACCCGTGCCTTCAGCAGGCGGAAGGAATCACCAAGAATCGTAAGAAACTGACTCACGCCGCCCCCTTTCCCTGTCGTTGCACGGCATCCATGAAGACATCTTCAAGCGAGGATCTCACCTCCTTGATTTCCCGAATCGCGGCCCCTTCGCGTCGCAAGAGATCGATCAAGGGCTGCACGCCGTTGGCATCATCGGCTACCAAGCTTACAAGATCCCCCGACACTTTCATCGACTGCGCCTCCAACTCTCCCTTCAGATGAAGAGGCACCGGGCCAAGCGTCCGGACTTCGTAGCGACTCTCCTGACGAGTCAATTGATCGACGGAGCCACTTTCGACGATCTTTCCTCGAGTCATGATGGCCACTTGATCCGCCACCTGCTCGACTTCGCCCAGCAGGTGGCTGTTGACGAAGACCGTTCGCCCTTCGTCGCGAATCCGTTCGATGATTTTCCGGATCTCGATCCGACCGCCAGGATCCACGCCGTCGGTCGGTTCGTCCAAAAACACAAGCTCCGGCTCATTGATCAGCGCTTGGGCCAGACCTATCCGTTGCCGCATGCCCTTCGAATAGGTGCCATTCTTGCGGTCGGCCCATTCATGCATGCCGACCAAGTCCAACAGCCGTGCGGTCCGCGCCTTCGTGTCCTTGGAAGACACCTTGGCCAGCCCGGCCGAAAAGGCAATGATCTGCCGACCGGTCAAGTAGTCCGGAAACCTGGCGTGCTCCGGCAGGTAGCCAACTTTCCCAAGCGTCTTCCGATGACCAATGGGCTCACCTAGCATCGTCCCGCGACACTGGGTGGGACGAATAATGGTCAAAAGCGACTTCACCAGCGTGCTCTTGCCTGCGCCATTCGGGCCCAGCAAGCCGAAGACGGATCCTCGGTTCACCGTGAGCGCAACTCCCCCCAAAGCTTCGAAAGCGCCATAGTGCTTCTTCAGGTGTTCGATTTCGATCGCAGCCTCCCCCATACCGCTGCATTCAAACGTCAAAATGGCACCAGCGAAAGAACAAGGTGGAGGCATGCCACGATCCAAAGTCTACTTTTAACTCCCCCCTTTACGACAGGGGTTTCCGCGCTAGCTTTCAGCGGTCTGGAGGTGACGAAGCAAAATCAGAGACCCCACATCATGAAGACCCTACTGCCGATCCTGACCATCATCCTTTTCACTGCCTGCAACGCCATGTCGGACGATAAGAAACAACCTGCTCCAATGCCTGAAATCCCTGAAGGAGCCGAAGTCGCCACTCTTGGTGCCGGATGCTTCTGGTGTGTCGAAGCCGTCTACGACCAGATCGACGGCGTCTATTCCTCCACATCCGGCTACACGGGTGGCACGGTCAACAACCCCACCTACGAGCAGATCTGCACCGGAACCACCGGTCATGCGGAAGTGGTCAAGGTCGTCTTTGACCCGAAGAAACTCTCCTACGAAAAGCTCCTCGAATGGTTCTGGGCGCTTCACGATCCGACGACCTTGAATCGTCAGGGCGCGGATGTCGGCACCCAGTACCGTTCCGCCATCTACTACCATTCGGAGGAACAGAAGGCCGCTGCCGAAAAATCCAAGAAGGAGGCGGCCGCCGATTTCAAGA
>NZ_JBATWY010000081.1:0-27690 GCF_049672945.1 Haloferula sp.
CTCCCGGTCCGCCACGCCCCCAGTCCAGTTCGTCTGGACTGGGGGCATGGTGTTTCGAGGGGCCTACACCAAAGACTGGAAGAGCCCAAAGACCACGCGCTTCCCTGCGATAGTTTTCTGGAATTTCCGGCGTATTGGGCCGGGAATACCGAATTGAGATCAATGGAATATCCAAAGACCATGAATCGCCGCAAGCTACTCACCCTGGTACCCGCCGCCGGCGCGGCTCTGAGCCTCCCATCCACCGCCAAACCGATTCCTTCGGGAGCCCTTCTTCCCTCGGGCTTCGCTATTGCGGTGCAATGCTGGTCGTTCAAGGAGTTCACTCTCTTTGAAGCCATCGAGATGTCCGCGGCAGCCGGTGCCACAGCCGTCGAGATTTTTCCCGGCCAAACCGTCGGTGGCGTCTTTGGTAAGGCGAAGGTCGAGCCTGCGATGCCCGATGATCAGCTGGACGCCATCCTCGAGCATTGCAAGCAGCACGGAATCACACCGGTCAACTACGGCGTCACCAAGGTGCCGAAAGACGAAGGAGAGGCCCGCCTCATCTTCAACTTTGCGAAGACGCTCGGTCTCTACGGCATCACGACTGAGTCACTGGAAGCCCTCGACACCCTCGAGAAACTCGCCAAGGAGTTCGACCTCAAGGTCTGCTTCCACAACCACCCCAAACCCACCAAGCTCTGGAACCCTGACAAGATCTGGAAAGCCATCGAAGGTCGTGACGAACGCATCGGCTACTGCGCCGACATCGGCCACTGGGCGACCTCCGGTCTGGTTCCTCTCGAGGTGATCAGGAAGATCGCTCCGCGGGTCCACGCCTTCCACATGAAGGATCGGGCCGAGATCGGCAAATGGACCCACGACCGGCCTTTCGGAACCGGGATCATCGACAATATCGCGATCCTCGATGAGGTTCGAAAACATGGCTTTGCCGGCAACGTCTCGATCGAATACGAGCACAATTGGAAGCATTCCCAGCCCGAGATTGCCCAGTGTGCCGGCTACCTCCGAGCCTACGGAAAAATGCGTGCCTGATCAGGCGACATCCTCTTCCCAGAGCCGTGACCTGAGGGCTTCACCCGCTGCTCTGGCTTCAGCCTCCTTCTTGCTCTTGCCCCGACCGACGGCGAGGGTGATTCCGCGCCACACGACTTGGGCTTGAAACACCTTGCGGTGGTCCGGTCCCGTTTCGCTGAGAATCTGATACTCGGGCGGCTCCGGCTGGATGGCCTGCAGACATTCTTGAAGCTCGCCTTTGGGATTCCGCTCCTCGGGACTTCCCGCCAGCGCTTCGATCTCGGTCTGAAACAAGCGCAGGACGAGCTCACGGGCCTTGTCAAACCCGGTATCCAGATAGACCGCTCCGATGAGGGCTTCAAAGGCGTCGGCCAGCGTCGAAACACGCCGTCTGCCACCCGTCGCCTCCTCCCCTTTTCCGAGCAGCACGTAGGATCCGAGGTCAATCGCCAGGGCAAATCGCGCCAGCGCCCTGCGGGAAACCAATCTCGAACGCAGCTTGGTCAGCTTGCCTTCCGGAAAGTCGGGAAACATCTTGAACAGATCCTCAGTCAGGATCAGCTGCAGCACCGCATCGCCCAGAAACTCAAGTCGCTGGTTGTCAAAATGGGGCCTCTGGGACTCGTAGGCCAAGCTCGGGTGGGTCATTGCCTCTGCAAGCAAGAGCGAATTACGAAACTTATAATCGAGGCGGCTTTCGAGACTTTCCATGGCGACGGTCGGACCGGAGACCGCCTCTTCTACCCGGAAGCGCTGTGCTCCCCGACGAAAAAAGGTGGGGTGACCGACGGGGCTTGAACCCGCGACAACCGGAATCACAATCCGGGGCTCTACCAACTGAGCTACGGCCACCGTTACCGGAGGCGGGGAGATCTAAGCCGCGAACTTCCGTTTGCAAAGCGAAAAATGATGTCTCGGGGCCGACAAATACTTCACCCTCGGGAGGTGGACGATGAACCTCTCCCCATCCCGATCACCCCGGAACTCGACTTGCACACTTTCCGCCCTTCCGAGATTGGCGAACTGCTGCCGGAATACTTCTCCGAATGCCTCAAGGAAGGCATCCATACGGTGCGCGTCATCCATGGCAAGGGCACCGGTGCCTTGCGCGAAGGCGTTCATGCCTTACTCGGCCGGCTCCCCGAAGTGCTCGATTTCCAGTACCCCGCAGGAGCATCTTCCGGCGGCTGGGGCGCTACTTGGGTGCGTCTGCGCGTGCCAGAATCCACAGAAGATCCGACAGACGGTTAAAATAGAGCCGCACCGACTCCGGCACCGATTCGCCCTCCTCGTGCAATTGCCAGACCCGGCGTTCCGCACGCCGCGCCACGCCTCGCGCCACATCCAGCCCCGCCCGGGCCAGGGAATGCTCGACTCCAGGTCTCGCCCATCCGGTAGACCGTATTCCGCGCTCTTCATACTTCCGAGCCGTTGACTCCAGCCAACCCACATCCTCATCGGTCACCTTCGCGTAGCCCTTTTCATCATACCGAGCGGAATCCTCCGGCAGAAAGGCAAGCTGCCCCATCAAGCCGACCAGCTTCTCCTGAACCTGATCCACCACCGCTTCAACTTCCTCAGCCAGTCCGGATGCCCGAGCCAGACCGAGCGCAGCATTCAACTCATCCACCGCTCCCAAGGCCTCCACCCGCAATCCCGTCTTCGGTGCACGCTTGCCAAAAAGAAGATCGGTTTCACCTGTATCTCCCCGCCCTGTGATAATGCTCATGCTTGAAGTCTTAACGCCTAAACCTAAAAGGTCCAATATCGGGATCAACGCAAGACCCGACAATTCGGACTTTTAGTCTTTCCGACCCTGAGACCTTCGGACTTGTTTGATCCATGAAACTCGCCCGGCTCAACAAGGGACCTGAAATCTTTCACACCATTCAGGGTGAGGGCGTTTCGGCCGGGCTGCCCGCAACCTTCATCCGCGCCTCCCGCTGCAACCTCCACTGCCGCTGGTGCGACACGGACTATACATGGAACTTCGAAGGGACCCCCTGGACTCATGATTTCGATGCCCAAGCGAACTACCGGAAGTATCGTAAATCAGAGGTCACCATCGAGCTCGATCCAGCCCAGATCGCAGAACACGTCCTTAAATACCCAACTCGGCGTGTCGTCCTCACCGGTGGTGAACCTCTTCTCCAACAGCAAGGCTGGATCGAACTTATCCAACTGCTCCGCCAGACCGATCCGGCCTTTTTTTTCGAAGTCGAAACCAACGCTACCCGCATGCCCTCCGCGGAATTTTCAGACGCGGTCAATCAATTCAACGTTTCGCCGAAACTTGCCAACTCCGGCATGGACGAGGCGATCCGTATCATGCCCGATGTCCTCCAGCATCTCGCGACCAACCCGAAGGCCTGGTTCAAATTCGTTGCCACCAGCAGCGCCGACCTTGAAGAGATCGAGTTGCTCGCCAAGCGCTTTGCCTTACCTCCCGGGCGAGTTCTCCTGATGCCCGAAGGCCGCACCTCGGCAGAACTCGATCGCCACGGCTCGAAGCTCGCCGCTGCAGCCCTCGCCCGCGGATGGCGCTACTGCGACCGGCTTCATGTCCGCCTCTGGGGCGACAAGCGGGGTGTTTGAAAGGAGAAGAACCTGCGCAACTTTCCGCTGGCAAGCGGGTTTCTCCCGACGAACAGTCCATTCCAAGCATGAAACGCGACCACGACTCCAACCCCGATCCATGGGAAAAGGATCCCGTTTGGGATTTGCTCCGGCAAAGTCCCAGCGTCAAGTCGAGTCCCTCGTTCACTGACAACGTCGTCCGCGCCGCCCGTCTGGAACCCAGGGCTCAGCCTTGGTGGAAGAGATTTGCGCTGCCCATGGCCGTGGGTGGGCTCACGACTGCGGCCACCGCTGCCATTGCCATCCTCTTGCTGGTTCAACAACCAGAAGACGATGTTCCGGTCGTGGATAGCAACCCAGCGGAAGCTTCATCGCTTGAGGCCATGGACGAGATCCTTCGTACTGAAGCCTTAGTCGTTGCCGCCGAAAATCCAGCGGATTTCAGTGATGCTGAGTTGGTGGCCTTGATCACCTATTGAGGCTCAAATCCAGCCCCCCATGATCGCGTAGCAGGTCATCTTTTTGTCGACCTAACGCCCGCAATCCCTTATTCTAACGGGGACTTAGCGATTTTGCACCAATGGTCGCCCCGACCAGCTAGGTGTTGATCCCGGCGCAGGCCTCTGCTAAAGGCCCCGGCGTCATCCCCCACCCCCTCCCTAAAGAAAATGAACATCACTATCATTGGAACCGGCTACGTCGGACTTACCAGCGGCACCTGCTTTGCGGAAGTCGGTCACCATGTCACCTGCGTCGACAACAATCCCGAGAAGATCGAAACGCTCCTCAGGGGCGAGATCCCGATCTACGAACCGGGACTTGCCGAACTTGTGAAGCAGAACGTCGCCGCAGGGCGCCTGAAATTCACCACCTCCACCGAGGAAGGTGTTAACAACGGAGATATCATCTTCATCGCCGTTCCCACCCCTCCGCAGACCGACGGCTCCGTCGACCTCTCCTTCATTGAAAAGGTTGCCCGCGAAATCGCCCAGTGCCTCACGCCCGATCTCGGCTACCGCGTGATTGTCGATAAATCAACCGTGCCCGTGAAGACCGGCGACAAGGTCGAGCAAACCGTCCGCCGTTACGCACCTGAAGGCGTCGAGTTCGGCGTTGTTTCCAACCCCGAATTCCTGCGCGAAGGCTGCGCGGTCGACGACCTTCTCAATCCTGACCGGATCGTGATCGGCTCGAACGACGAAAAGGCCCTCGGTTACATGCAGAAGCTCTATGAGCCATTCGTCGCTCCCGTGCTTGTCACCGACATCAACTCCGCCGAGTTGATCAAGCACGCTGCCAACTCGTTCCTCGCCCTCAAGATCTCCTACATCAACGCTGTCGCCAACATCTGCGAAGCCGCGGGTGCCGACGTCGAGAAGGTCGCCGAAGGCATCGGCATGGACAAGCGCATCGGTCGCCAGTTCCTCAACGCTGGCCTGGGTTACGGTGGTTCCTGCTTCCCGAAGGACATCAAGGCCTTCATCCACATCTCCGAAACCCTCGGCCAGCCCTTCGGCTTGCTCAAGGAAGTCGAGCGTATCAACTTCGACCAACTCGATCGTTTCCTCGGTAAGATCCGCGAAAAACTTTGGGTCTTCCGCGAGAAGAAGATCGCCCTCTGGGGACTCGCCTTCAAACAAAACACCGACGACGTCCGCGAGTCGGTCGCCATCAAACTCGCTCAGGTCATTCTTGCCGAAGGAGCCACCGTAGTCGCCACCGACCCCGAGGGTATCCCAACCGCCAAGCGCTTCGGTAACCTCGAAGGTGACATCAGCTACACCGAAGACATGTATGCCGCCCTTGATGGAGCCGACTGCCTGATCATCGGCACCGAGTGGCCCCAGTTCGCCAAGGCCGACCTTTCGGAAGTGGCCAAGCGTCTCCGCACGCCGCTCGTCTTCGATGGCCGGAACCTCCTCGATCCGGATGACGTCAAGGCCGCTGGTCTCGAGTACTACTCGATCGGTCGTCCCTCGATCGGGATCTGACTCGCTCGTTGATCATTCCCTAGCCTCCATCGCCCTACGGTGATGGAGGCGTTTCTGTGGGAAGCGCCAGCAAGCGCCCCTTCCGATCCTAAGTTCTTCCGCCTCTCGACCACTCCCTGAGCCGACCCAAAGCGGCCTCAAATCGCCTGTGGATTGAGTTCCTCTCGAATCGATTCGGGATTGAAATTCAATGCAAGCACTCCAATACTCCTTCCGACATGATCAAGAATTCACTACTTCTCGCCCTCATTGCCTTCGCATCGGGAACCGTTCTTTCCTCCTGCAACACCACTGCCGGCTTTGGCGAAGACCTCCAGAAAGTCGGGTCGAAGCTGGAAACCAAGGCCGATGACACCGGCGGAACCGGGACCAACTGATTCAACCTGGAATTCGCCTTATCAACGGGCCGGGACGGAGACTCTCCGAACCCGGCCCTTTTTTACCTGCATGTCCAAATCCCCACGCCGCGCCGCCGTCTCGATCCTCCGTGCATGGGAAAAGGGTCATGTCTATGCCGATGGCCTGATCGAACGTCACGCCTCGCGCAATGAACTTTCATCCTCCGACCGGGGTCTGCTCAATGCCATCGTTCTCGGCGTGCTGCGCCATCGACGACTGCTCGATCACTGGATCGGCAAGCTGAGAAAAGGGAAGCTCGATCACGAAACACGCGACATCCTCCGGGTGGGTCTCTGCCAGCTGCTGATTCTCAACCTGCCGGACCATGCCGCCGTCTTCGAAACCGTCGAGCTTGGCAAGTCACGCAGCCGCGGACTGATCAATGCGGTGATGCGCCGTGCCGCCGGATCGAGGGAGAAACTACTAGATATCTCGGAGCTACCTCCCGCCGTCGCATTCTCCCACCCCGACTGGCTCTACAACCGCTGGAAGAAGGCTTTCAGTAAGGAAGCCGTCATCGACCTGATGGCTTTCAACAACGCTCCTGCCCCCACCATTGCCCGGGTCAACCCCCTCGCTGAACATCTCGAGGTCCCATCATCTGATTCCGAGATCGAACTGCCACCCGGCTACTTTGAAATCGATGGGAAGATCCCAGCCGATCTGCTTGCCAAGGGGCAGATCTACATCACCGATCTCGCCACTCGCCACTGCGTCGAACTCCTCGATCCGAAACCGGGAGAACAGATTCTCGATGCCTGCGCCGCACCGGGTGGCAAAGCCTTTCTCATCGCCGCCGCCCAAGGATCGGGAAGAGACCTAACCTGCACCGATTCGAACGAAAAGCGCCTCCCCCGTCTCGAACAAAACCTCGAGCGTCTGCGGATCACGGGTCGCGCCATCGAAGTCCATGACTGGACCCATCCCGCACCAAGCAAGTGGCACGGAGCCTTCGATGGCATCCTTTTGGATGTTCCCTGCTCGAATACCGGAGTCTTCCGCCGCCGAGTCGACGTCCGCTGGCGCCTCCAACCGGAAGACATCACTCGCCTGACCAAGACTCAAACCTCCATCCTTGAGAACGCCCTGCCCTGCCTCAAGCCCGGCGGACGAATCGTCTATTCCACCTGCTCGATCGAAGCCGAAGAGAACGACGCACTGATCGCCTCGTTTCTAGCCGTCCATCCCGATCTACGATTGGAGAAGCAGCACCACGCCCTTCCTCAGACGGACGGCACCGACGGAGCCTACGCGGCTTTGCTTGTCAGAAGCGCCTGATCACGAAACACTCCCTCCCATGAAGTCCTGCTTCGGTATGCTGATCGCCCTGATTGTCCTGATCGCCGTCATCGGGTCGGCTGCAGGGATCTGGTATCTCAGCAACACCGCTGAGTTCGAGCGGAAGGAAGCAACGGCGAGGTAGAGACGACCGCCATGGGAGGTGCGACGCCCCCGTCCCACACAGGGTGGGGATCTTCCACCTTTACAGATCTCACTGCCGGATCACGGCTCTTCCCCAGGTGCCATGAGGGCGTGCCACCTCCCAGCAAAAAGCCCGCCACCTCTTTCGAAGTGACGGGCTCTGTGAATTGAAGTCAATGCTTACTCAGCAGCAGCCGGCTCGGCGGATCCTTCCGCTTCTGCAGCTTCCGCCTTCTGGTCCCGGAGCCATGCACGACGGCTCATCTTGACCCGGCCCTTTTCGTCGACGCCGACGCACTTGGCGGTGATCATCTCACCCTTCTTGACGACATCCTCGGGATGCTCGGTGCGGCCTTCGGCCAACTCCGAGACGTGGACGAGGCCGTCCTTGCCAGGCAGCACTTCCATGAAGGCACCGAAGTTGGTGATCGAAACCACCTTGCCGGTGTAAACCTTGCCAACCTCGATCTCCTGGAACATGCGATCGATGAGCTCCTTGGCGCGGTTGAGGCCTTCTTCCTTGGAAGCATAAATGTGCACGGTGCCGTCGTCCTCAATATTGAGTTCGGCGCCGGACTCAGCCTGGATACCTTTGATGTTCTTGCCGCCAGGGCCAATCAATTCGCCAATGCGATCCGCTGGGATCTTGACGGAAACGATGCGTGGTGCGTGAGCGCTCAGTGGCTGTGCCTCGGAGACACACTCGTTCATCTTGGCGATCACGGCGGTGCGGCCCGTCTTCGCAAGGCGGATGCCCTCCTCAAGGATCGAAAGCGGCAAGCCAGGAAGCTTGAGGTCGAGCTGGAAGCCCGTGACCCCATCATCGGTGCCGCAAAGCTTGAAGTCCATGTCACCGTAGAAGTCTTCCGATCCAATGATGTCGAGCAGCACCTTGTGCGCCTTCATCGTGCCGTCTTCATTCCAATCAACGACGAGACCCGTCGAGATACCACCGACAGGTGCCTTGAGTGGCACACCGGCGCAGAGCAGCGAAAGCGTGCCGGCACAAACGGTTGCCATCGAAGTTGAACCATTCGATTCGAATACTTCGGAAGAAACCCGCATGGAGTAGGGGAAATCCTCTTCGTCGGGGATCACTGGGGCGATCGAACGCTCAGCGAGGGCACCGTGACCGATTTCGCGGCGGTTGATCCCACCCATCCGACCACACTCACCCACCGAAAATGGAGGGAAGTTGTAGTGAAGGAAGAAACGCTTGTTGTCCTCACCACCGGCGTAGTTGTCGAAGAATTGCTTCTCGTCAGCAGGAGCCAGGGTGCAGATGCCCATGGCCTGAGTTTCGCCACGGGCGAAAATCGCGGAGCCATGAACGCGTGGAAGGGAATCCTTCTCGGCGAACAGCGGACGAAGCTCTTCGATCTGACGACCGTCGGCACGGATGCCCTTCTCCATGATTGCGATGCGGAACGCCTTCTTCTGGATGTATTCGAAGACCTGCTCGATTTCGAAGTCGGTCGTTTCAGGATACTTCTCCTTGATCGCGGCTTCGACTTCGTCACGCAGGGCGCCGACCTTCTTGCCACGCTCAACCTTGGAAGCGGCGTAGATGGCGTCCTCGATGCGGTCACCAGCGATGGCGTATCCGACTTCAAGGAGTTCTTCCTTGGCGACGGTCACCTTGTATTCCCGCTTCGGCTTGCCAGCGAGGCGGACGAGTTCTTCCTGAGCTTCGACCAGCTTGGTCACGCTCTCTTGAGCGAAGTAGAGGGCCTTGATGAAGTCATCCTCCGGGAGCTGATCAGCAGCACCTTCGATCATGATCACGTCCTGCTTGTTGCCGACGTAAACGAGATCGAGGTCGCTTTCCTCGCGCTCATCGAAGGTTGGGTTGACGACAAACTCGCCGTCGACACGACCCACGCGCACGGCACCGATGGGGCCGGCGAAAGGAATGTCAGAGATCGAAAGAGCGGCCGAAGCGCCGTTCATCGCAAGGATGTCCGAATCGTTCACCTGGTCTGCGGAGAGCAGCAGGGCGACGATCTGGGTTTCGTAGAGATAGCCTTTCGGGAAAAGCGGACGCAGTGGGCGGTCCGTCATGCGACAGGTCAGGATTTCCTTCTCGGTCGGACGTCCTTCGCGCTTGAAGTAGCCACCGGGGAATTGACCGGCAGCGGATGCCTTCTCCTTGTATTCGACGGAAAGCGGGAACCATGTCTGGCCCTCGCGGACTTTGGTTTGGGAAACGGCGGTCACCAGAATAACGGTTTCGCCGGAGGACATCACCACAGCACCGTCAGCGAGCTTGGCAAGCTTTCCGGTTTCAAAGGTGATGGGGTTTGAGCCAACCTGGCTCGTAACGGTGTGGATGTTCATTGTCGTGTATTACGTTCTTCAATTGCCCCACCAACTCGGTGGAGACTACGGATGGTTCGGACAGCCCGGAAAAAGGTTGAGGGTCCGTCCACGGAGAGCTGGCAATTGGAAGTCCAGCCCACCGCATTCAAACGAAACGGCCACGGAAATGTCCGTGGCCGAATCGAGGGAAAGTGTCTAGCGACGAAGGTTGAGGCCCTTGATCAGCTTCTGGTAGCGCTCTTCGGATTTGCTCCGGGTGTAATCGAGAAGCTTGCGGCGCTGGGCGACGAGTTTGAGAAGCCCGCGGCGCGACGAAACGTCCTTCTTGTGAATGCCTAAATGGGCGGTCAGGTGAAGGATGCGCTGGCTCAGCAGTGCAACCTGATAGTCAGAACTGCCGGTGTCGGTTTCATGGACCTTGAAGTCCGCGGGATTGATGGTGCTTTCGCTCATGTATTTGGTCTGTTCAGTCCAGCCACCTTAGCCGGTCTGCCCTTGCTCGGGACCGCGGAAGAAAGCGGATTCCGGCCGAATTGCAAGGAGAATCCGGCTCAGAACGCCGGAATGCCGCCGGGTGACCGCAACGGTGCATTTGGGGAAGAACATCCAATATCCAGCAAGGAATTTTCAATGATCAAGGCTCTGACCTCAACGGGATGGCCGCTCATCGCCCACCACTTGGAATTTGATCATTCCTTGCTGATTATTGGAAATTCCCTCCCTCACCTTTTCACGGCCGCTCCAGCAGCAAATAGAGCACATTGTCCACAAATGCCGGGTCCGCGGTCATCCCAACGTGGTCGGTAAAGACAAAATGGGCCCCCGTCCACTTGATCGGCCCTCTCATCGGCGATCCAGCTTCCCCAGCAGTCCTCATGTCCCTCATCACGGACTTCCGGGTCACCGTACCATCTCCCGCAATCCAGTCGATCAACTCCATCTTCCCGTCCGCCTGAACCTGAATCCGACTCGCCGTCGAAACGGCATCGCCGACAAATGCAAAAAGCTCCACTCCGTCGGGCAATGCCACCGGCAGGTTCATTGCCCGATGAAACGACCTGGCATTCTCCAGCATTTTCTTCAATTGGTCCCTTGCCCGACTCCGGCGCGCCGCCGGATCACCCACGTCCGGCATCAGTTTGGCAAGCACCTCATCCTGCTCAGGATTCATCAAACCCCAGCCCCGACGCTCCCACTCGTCCACATTGTAGTAGTCGATCGCGACACTGTGTTGATCGATCAAAGCCCCATCTCCACCCGGCGGCAGCAACTCGTAGGCCGAGGGCATCGTCCCAATCACCGCCGGTTTTATCGTCGGCAGAAGTGGCGAGAGCTTCAGGCCCTTCTCAAGATTCTCGAAAGCATAAACCGAACCTCCATTCGGAGTTCCCACCAAAATCAGTTTCTCCACCCGATTTGCTCCCGCCCAAGTCACTGGCATCCTGCCGTCTGCACTGAGCTGACGACCGCCATACATCAGATGGTATCGCGCCACCAATCCCCCCATCGAGTGAGCAATCACATCGAACTTCACTTTCTTGGTGATCCCATATCGTCGTTTCCTCTCCCGTTCGACATAGCGCGCCTTCTCTTCGATGAACTGATCAAGCTTTGCTGCATTCTCAGCATTCGACCGGCGCCAATCGTAAGCGAATTGAAAGCAGGTGAAATGCTCATCGCCATACTCCACGCCACCCGTTTCGATATGAGCCGGATCGATATAACCGCCTGCCCCGAAAGCCGCCAGCATCCGCGAGTAGGCCTTGAAGTGAAAATTGAAACCCAAGGAAACATGAAGTTCCTCCAGCGCCCCATCGGGCCTGACATCATCCCTGGGCCAGCCACTCGCAGAAACAGGCAAAGCCATCGACCTCATCCCGTCCGCCGAGCGGTGATCGATCCCACCCGGACCGAACACTCCCCAGACCACATTCCCTTGGGCATCGACTAGTTTCGAACCCATCACACCGGGAACCACGATGATCGGATTGCGGTCAACGTGGATCCTCTGCGCGGTCGGATTGTAGATTTCACCCAAAGCTGGCCTCGGATCCCGAGGCATGCAGCCCGGCAGAATCGTCATCACGACGACGATTAAAAGGCGGCTCGGAACATTCTTCAGGAATTCGCGCATCACGGAGTTCGGATCACAAGGTTGCGGATCTCGCTCATGTCTTCCATGGCAAACTTCACACCCTCCCGTCCGAGACCACTATCCTTCACCCCTCCGTAGGGCATGTTGTCGACCCGCCACGAGGGCACATCGCCAATCACGACGCCGCCAACGTCGAGCCGATCCCACGCATCAAGCATCTTGTAAAGATCACGGGTGAAAATCCCAGCTTGGAGGCCGAAGTCGCTGTTGTTCGCCTGATCCAGAGCCTCGCCGAAGTCCGAAAACCTCGAAATCACCGCTACCGGCCCGAAAGCCTCTTCCCGACAGATCTTCATATCGGCTGGCACATTTTCCAACAGCGTCGCCTCAAGCATCGCACCGTTCCGCTTTCCACCGCACAAAATCCCCGCACCCGCGTCCTTGGCTTCCTTGATCCATTCATCCAGACGTTCTGCTTCCTTCTCGGAAATCATTGGCCCGATGAAGGTGTCCTCGTTCTTCGGATCACCGGACTTCAATTTCACGGTCGCGGCCACAAGCCTGCTACGAAAGTCCTCGTAGATCGAGTCATGCACCATGATCCGCTGCACGCCGATGCAGCTTTGCCCGCTTTGATAAAACGCACCGATGATGATCCGTTCAACCGCATCTTCGAGATCGGCATCCGCATCGACGACACAGGCTGCGTTTCCTCCCAGCTCCAAAATCACCTTCTTCTTTCCTGCCTTGGACTTCAAATCCCAGCCGACTCCGGGAGAACCCGTGAAACTAAGCAACTTCAGCCGCTCATCAGTGGTGAAAAGTTCGGCCCCCTCTCGCCGACAGGGAAGAATCGAAAACGCCCCTTTCGGAAGATCCGTTTCCGCCAGCACCTCACCAATCAACAAAGCCCCAATCGGCGTAAGGCTCGCCGGTTTCAGGACAAAGGGACATCCGACCGCAATGGCCGGAGCCACCTTGTGCGCCGCGAGATTGAGCGGAAAGTTGAAGGGCGAAATGAACGAACAAGGGCCGATCGGCACCCGTTTCCACATCCCGCGATAGCCCTTCGCCCTCGCCGAGATCTCGAGATTCTGCACTTCACCACTGATCCTTACCGATTCCTCACTCGCAATGCGGAAGGTGTCGATCAAGCGAGCAACCTCACCGCGGCTATCCCTGATCGGCTTCCCCGCCTCAATGCAGAGCGCCTGAGCCAGTTCATCCTTTCGCTCGGTAAAGCGTTTCACGCAATGATCGAGCACCGCCTGCCGTTCGTATGCGGGCATCGACGCCATCGCACCAGCGGCCTCAACGGCGGCACCGATCGCCTCATCAATCGCCGCCTCGTCGGCCAGCGCTACACGTGTCGCCGGCTCACCGCTGAACTTGTCAGTGACGACCAAATCCTCATTCGGTTGCCGCGCCTCGTTGGCGAGATAGTAGGGATAGGTTTCGAGAATCATGATGCATCAGGCTACACTTGCTTGCTCCTTGCGGGAAGTTCCTGATTCAGAATCCGGTCATTCTCCGAATAATCCACCGGCAGATCGATCAGATGCACGCCTCCTTGATCCAGACACTGGCTGATTAGTGGCTTAAGTTCGTTGGAACCCGTAACTCGATGACCTTTCGCTCCGTAGGCTTCCGCATATTTGCAAAAGCATGGATTCCCAAAGTCCAGTCCGTAGTTGGCGAAGCCCATGTGGGCTTGCTTCCACTTGATCATGCCGTAAGCGCTGTCGTTCAGGATCAGAATCACGAGATCCTGCTTGAGCCGCACCGCGGTCTCCAGCTCCTGCGAATTCATCATGAATCCCCCATCGCCACAGATCGCAACAACCTTGCGTTCAGGATAGACGATCTTCGCAGCCATCGCCGATGGCAGGCCCGCCCCCATCGTCGCCAAGGCATTATCCAACAAGACGGTGTTCGGCAGCCTCGCTGGGTAGTTTCTGGCGAACCAAATCTTATAGATACCATTGTCCAGCGCGATCATGCCATCGTCCGGCATCACCTCCCGAACAAGCTTCACCAGCCGCCTTGGATCCATCGGGAAGCGAGGATCGTCGCCTCCCTCAGCCACGTGAGCATTCATCGCCTCCTTTACCTTCATGAAGTAGCTGAAGTCCCAATGACTCTGGGTTTTCACGTGCTGATTGAGCTGCCAGATACTATGCGCGATATCACCCACCATTTCGACCTGCGGAAAATAGACCGGATCGACCTTCGCGGAGCTGAAATTCACATGAATCACCTTGCGCTTCCCCTCCTTCATGAAGAAGGGCGGCTTCTCGATCACATCATGGCCGACGTTGATGATCAGGTCGGCCTGCTCCACCGCCCGATGCACGAAGTCGCCGGCTGAAAGCGTGGCATTGCCGAGAAACAGGGGATGGGTCTCGTCGACGACTCCCTTGCCCATCTGAGTCGTGATGAAGGGAATCCCCTTCTCATCGACAAAAGTCCGGAGCTGCTTCGCCGTCAGCTTGCGGTTCGCTCCCGCTCCGAGGATCAGCAATGGATGACGGGCCTCCTGGATCAAATCGACCGCCACCTTGACCGACTTTTCCTCAACCGTCGGTCGCCGCGCCTGACTCGCCTTCAAAGGCATGGAATCAGTATCCTCTGCCGCGATATCTTCCGGTAGCTCCAGATGCACCGCTCCAGGCCGTTCCTCTTCCGCCAAGCGAAAGGCCTCCCTGACCCGCGAGGGAATATTGTCACCACTGACGATCTGCTCGGTGTATTTCGTGATCGGACCCATCATGTCGACCACGTCGATGATCTGGAATTGGCCCTGCTTGCTTCGCTTGATCGGCTTTTGACCCGTGATCATCATCATCGGCATGCCTCCGAGCTGAGCATAGGCCGCCGCGGTGACCAGATTCGTCGCCCCGGGACCCAACGTCGACATGCACACTCCCGCCCTGCCCGTGAGTCTTCCGTAGGTCGCTGCCATGAAACCTGCCGCCTGCTCATGTCGAGTCAGGATCAACTTGATCGACGACCTTGAAAGCGAGTCCAACAGATCGAGATTCTCCTCACCAGGAATCCCGAAAACATACTCGACGCCTTCGTTCTCCAGCGCCTTCACCATTAAATCCGATGCCTTCATACAATCTGTTTGGTTAAACGGCTCCATACGCGAGCATCGCCTCCGCAACCTTGACGAAGCCACCGACATTCGCGCCCTTCACATAGTTGACTCCATCTTTTCCCTCGCCGAACTCCACGCACTTGTTGTGGATGTTGCGCATCGTATCCTTGAGTCCTTCATCGACCTTCTCGCGACTCCACGAGAGCCGCTCCGCATTCTGAGTCTGCTCGAACCCTGACACCGCCACACCCCCGGCATTCGCCGCCTTCGATGGACCATAGAGAATCCCCGCGTCCACAAAAGCATGCGCCCCCTCAAGCTCTGTCGGCATATTCGCTCCCTCGCAGACCGCCTTCACTCCGTTTTTCAGCAACTCCCTCGCCTCTTCGGGACTGATCTCATTCTGCGTGGCACAGGGCATCGCCACATCGACCGGGACCGACCAAGGCCGCTCCCCTTCGTGGTAGCTTGCGTTTTTGAAGCGTTCGACATACTTCGAAATCCGCTCTCTCTTGCCTTCCTTGAGCTCCTTCACGAAGGCGAGCTTCTCGGCATCGATTCCATCGGGGTCGTGGATGAAGCCACCACTGTCGGACATGGTCACGATCTTCGCCCCCAGTTCGATACCTTTTTCAACCGCGTAGATGGCCACATTACCCGAACCAGACACCGCCACGGTCTTGCCCTCGATCAAATCCCCACGATTCCCGAACATATTGTCGCAGAAATACATGCACCCATAGCCCGTTGCCTCCTTCCTGATTTCACTCCCTCCGAAGGCCAGACCCTTGCCGGTGAGGACGCCAGTATGGCGGTTCTCAAGCCGTTTATATTGACCGTAGAGGTAGCTGATCTCACGCGGCCCGACACCGATATCTCCCGCCGGAACATCCGTGTGTTCGCCAATATGTCGGTGAAGCTCCGTCATCATCGATTGGCAGAAACGCATCACCTCGCGATCACTCTTACCCTTGGGATTAAAATTCGATCCCCCTTTGCCTCCACCCATCGGCAGACCAGTCAGGCTGTTCTTAAAGGTCTGCTCGAAGCCGAGGAACTTGAGAACACTCTGATTGACTGAGGGATGGAAACGCAGACCGCCCTTGTAGGGGCCGATCGCATTGTTGAACTGCACCCGCCACGCACGGTTCGCACGGATCTCCCCATCATCGGTCTCCCAGGTGACACGGAAAATCACGATTCGATCCGGCTCGGTCATCCGTTCAAGGATCTGAGCCCGACAGTATTCCTCCCTGTCCCGAACGTAAGGCATCACGCTCTCCACAACCTCCTTCACCGCCTGGTGAAACTCAGGCTCGCCCGGATTGCGTTTGATCAGGCCACTCATGAAGGCATCCACATCTTTACACGTATCTTTGCTCATCGATTCAATTGGGGTTCGGGTTCGTTAGGCTCGTCACAAGTTGGGACGTGACACAAGGTCAGAGAAAATGGGTGCCCCGGCATTCCAATTCGGAGACGGAGATCCCACAACCCGAGTCTCCATTCGACTCGCCAGCTCGCTAATTCAAGTAAGAAAGCGGGCACCCGGCCTCCCGAGCACCCGCTTCCTGGTTCGATGGCAAGCCCCCCGATTACTTCACCATCGCCATCTTCTTCCATTCCGCGTCCGCCTTGGAGATATGGCCTTCCGTTCCCTTGGAGAAGAGCTCGCCAACCTCCGGGCTCTTGTTCAGGAACAAACGACCATCCACCACCTTGAACACGGTGGGATCAGATTCGAACTTCTTGCCAAGCGAGATGCCGTACGCGCACCACCCGTCGTAAGCCGGAAGATATTTTGCCGGCTCTTTCTCAAACGCCGATACCGCCTCATTATTGACGAAGAGGTAGGTTTTCCCTTCGTGCTCGACAGCATACTCCTTCTTTCCTTCGACAGCCTTGCCCGCAGCAATATAACAGACAGGGCAGTAGCCATCCAGTTCCGGCTTTTTCATTTCCTCCGACTGGGCGGTGAGCGCCGTGAAGACGAATGCGAGGACAGCGGCGAATTTCTTTACGATTTTCATAGTAATATTTCTATTTGCTGAGTCGAACAACCACAGGCCGGTCAACTGCTTTCCCCTTTGAGCAAGTCGACACTTGAGATATTCCACCTGATCTCCCGAATTCGTGGATTTGCTTTAATGACGGGAAAGCGGGGAATAGATCCTACCAATTCTACTTCTTTAGGGAGTCCGGGAAGTGCGTGCTGTGCAACTTGAGGCAGAAATCGTAGATCCCGACGTCTCAATTTTTTCTCCATCATGTCGAACCCCATCTCCCGCTATACCCACTGGCTCCACACGCAATGGCCAGCGGGCAGGGTGGAAAAATCTCCCGCCGTCAATGATGACGGCACCTGCAATATTCCGGGTATCCGAATTGTCGGCGATCTCACCGGGGTCCCACTGCTAAAGTTTTCGGCTGACACCGGCGCACGTGCCGTCGAAGCCATTCTTGCCGAAAGCAATTTCCGGACGAGTAAGCCGGACGACGAGACCCTCGACTTGGCCATTATCGGTGCCGGAGTCTCTGGCATCTCCGCAGCGATTGAGGCGAAGAAGGCCGGGCTAAACTTCAAGATCTACGAATCCGCGGAGTCCTTCTCCACGATCAGGAATTTCCCGCGCAAGAAGCCGATCTACGCCTACCCCACCGAAATGGTTCCCGCTGGTGAGATGCGCTTCAAGTCGGAGGTCAAGGAGGCGCTGCTCGATGAACTCGAAGAGCAACAGCAGCAGCATGGGATCGAGACGACCCAAGCAGCAATCCAGAAGCTTTCCCGCACCGGCGGATTGATCCATTTGCACGTCAAGGACGGCACGATCAAGGCCAGGCGTGTGATTGTCGCCATCGGCCGCACCGGAAATTTCCGCAAACTCAACGTGCCCGGAGAAGGACTCGACAAGGTCTCCAACCGACTCATCGATGCCTCGAAGTTCGGCGGCAAGCGTGTGCTCGTCGTCGGGGGCGGCGATTCGGCGATGGAAGCTGCCATTTCCCTCGCCGAGGAAGGCGCCAAGGTCGACCTCTCCTATCGCAAGAATGAGTTCGCCCGCCCCAAGGCCGAGAACATCGAAAAACTCAAGCAGCTCGAAAGCGATGGAAAGCTGACCCTGCACATGGGCACCAATATTCAGGACATCGATGACAAGGAAGTCACGATCTGCGGCGAAAGTGGCTGTGACACGGTGATTCCCAACGACTACGTCTTCACCCTGATCGGCCGCGAGGCCCCGCTCGACTTCTTCCGCAAGTCGGGCATCCATGTCACCGGTGACACCAGCCCGAAGTGGTGGTTGGGCCTCGGGCTCTTCATGCTGCTGATGACCTTCCTCTATCACCTGAAGGGCTACGTCGACTTCCTCGGCCTGAAGGACAGTAACCTCTGGCCGATCTTTCAGCGAAACGATTGGTTCCCCTTCAACATCCCGGTGATTGGCGGGGAGAACGGACTCCTCAGCACCACGCTGAAGACGGCATCGAGCGATCCCGGCTTCCTGTTTGCGGTGCTCTACACCGCGCTCATCGTCGTCTTCGGCATCCGTCGTGTCAGAAGACGCAAGACTCCCTACGTCAAACTCCAAACCACGACGCTCGCCGCGTTCCAGATCATCCCGCTCTTCCTGCTTCCCTACGTCATCTTTCCCTGGATGGGTGCCAACGGTGCCTTCACCAACGGCGGCATCGGCGAGTGGTTCGGCATGACCTTCCTCTCGAATGGCCCCGGCACCGAACCCACCCAATACTGGCGCGCCTTCGGCTTCATCCTCGCCTGGCCGCTCTTCATTTATAACATCTTTACCGAAGCGCCGCTCTGGGGCTGGCTGATCCTCGGCTTCATCCAGACCTTCGTGATCATCCCGCTGATCGTCTGGCGTTGGGGAAAAGGCGCCTATTGCGGCTGGATCTGCTCCTGCGGTGCGATGGCCGAAACCCTCGGCGACCAGCATCGCCACAAAATGCCGCATGGCCCGAAGTGGAACAAAGTCAACATGATCGGACAGATCATCCTGCTGCTCGCCTTGCTGCTGCTCGCCCTTCGCGTCGGTGGCTGGCTGCTCCCGGATTCCGGACTCGGAAAACTCGCCGCCAACCTGACCGACAAGAACTCCGTCTTCTCCTACAAATACATCATCGATCTCTGGATCGCCGGGGCGATCGGCTACGGCCTCTACTTCCACTTCTCCGGCCGCGCCTGGTGCCGCTTCGCCTGCCCGCTCGCCGCATTGATGCACATCTACGCGCGCTTCACCCGCTTCCGGATCTTTGCCGACAAGGACAAATGCATTTCCTGCAACGTCTGCACCTCCGTCTGCCACCAGGGCATCGACGTCATGGCCTTCGCCAACAAGGGCAAGCCGATGGAAGATCCCGAGTGCGTGCGCTGCTCCGCCTGCGTGCAAAGCTGCCCGACCGGCGTGCTTGAGTTCGGCCGCTTCGACAAAAATCAGAAGCCCGTCTTTGACACCCTCCCCGCCTCCCTGGTCCAGCTTGCCGAACGGCGCAAAAAATAGAGGAGCGTGGGCCTCCCGCCCGCACTATACTTTTCAAAGCATGCCGGAAACCCTGCGCACCATCGCCCTCGTTCTCTACCTCACCGCCAGCGCCGGCCTGCTGGCCTACGGATTGAATTGCTACATCCTGCTGTTTCTCTACGCCCGCATAGCAAAGGAAACCCACGCACGGCAGCGCCAGGTTGAAGCCAACTGGAAGCCGGAGGGGCTTCCGATCGTCACCACTCAAATCCCGCTCTACAATGAGTTCAATGTCGCCGAGCGCGTCATCCGGGCCGTCGCCACCTTCGACTACCCTCCGGGAAAACATCAGATCCAGGTCCTGGACGACTCCACCGACGAAACCCGCGAGCTCGTGGATCGGGTGGCCAAAAATCTTCGCGCCGAAGGTATCTGGATCGACGTCTCCCGCCGCGAGAAACGTCACGGCTACAAGGCCGGTGCGCTTGCCGATGCGATGCCGGAAGCCAAGGGCGAGTTCATTGCCATCTTCGACAGCGACTTCGTTCCCGAACCCGATTTCCTGAAACGGATGCTCCCCCACATCCAGGACCCGAAGACCGGACTCGTGCAAGCACGCTGGACGCACCTCAATCGCGAGCGCTCGCTTCTAACAAGGGCTCAATCGATCGGCATCGACGGTCACTTTCTCGTCGAACAGACCGCCCGCTCCGCAAACCACCTCTTTCTCAACTTCAACGGGACTGCGGGACTGTGGAGGCGGGCGGCGATTGAGGACGCCGGCGGTTGGACGGCCGATACCCTGACCGAGGACCTCGACCTTTCCTACCGCGCCCAATTGAAAGGCTGGCACCTCGAATACGTCGCCGATGTTACCGTACCTGCGGAACTTCCCGAGTCCTACACTGCCTTCAAAAGCCAGCAATTCCGCTGGGCAAAAGGCTCGCTTCAGACCGCCATCAAACTCCTTCCCACCGTCCTCAGGTCCGACCAAAGCCTGCTCACCAAGCATCAGTCCTACTTCCACCTCTGCCACTACCTCGCCCACCCGCTGATGCTCGTCGTCGCACTGCTTGCGCTTCCGGCACTCTACGAACTCCGAGGTGAGATCTCGCTCATCTGGCTCGCCATCATCGCGATTCCCCTGATTTTCGCCACCCTCGGCCCCTCCGCGCTCTACATTACCTGCCAACGTCTTCTCTATCCCGAGAACTGGCTGAAACGGGTCGCCCTGCTCCCCGCCCTGATGCTCGTCGGCTTCGGTATCTGCATTTCCAATACCCGCGCCATCGCCGAAGCATTCCTCGGCATCAAAAGCGGCTTCATCCGCACGCCGAAAAGCGGGGCTTCGACCTCGATCTCCTACCGCACCCGTGCCAACTGGCTGCCTCTCCTCGAAATCGCCGCCGGGATCTATGCCGCCTGGACTTTCTGGTGTTTTGCCAAAAGCGGCAACCTCGCGATCCTTCCCTTCCTCTCGCTCTACATCGCCGGCTTCAGCCTGGTGGGCTGGTCGAGCCTGCGGGAGCAACTACGACGTATCACGTAGCTGGGAATCTCATGAACCGACCATCCCCTCGTTTCATCCTATGGATCGCCTCGTTCGTCGGCACGGCGATCCTCTGCGGCATCTGGGCAAGCCTGCCGAGCCTCGAGTCACTCCCTCTCCTCAGGGTCCTGCTCTTCGCGGCCATCGGCCTCCTCATGCTCATCCTGGTCTTTTCATTCCCTGAAAGATCACCGCGAAGATCCCGCCTCCTGATCATCGGAGCTGCCATCGTCCTGCGCCTGATCCTCCTTCCTGCACCGGCCTCGGACGACGTCCACCGCTACATCTGGGAGGGCCAGCTCGTCTCTGCGGGAGAGAGCCCCTTCGCGGCTGCGGCTGATGACGACCGATGGTTGGTATTCAGGAATTCCCACTGGGAGCAGATGAACCATCGCGAGCGACCGACAGCCTACCCGCCCGCCGCGCTGCTTGCCATGAGCGCCGCCGCCCTCACTCCCGAGCCCGCGCTCACCCTCAAACTGGCCGCCACCACCGCCGATCTGGCCACGCTGTTTCTCGTCCTCCTTCTTCTCCGACGCGACCACCTGCCCGCGCGCTGGGCGGGCTTCTATGCCTTCAATCCGATCGTGCTGATCGCCTTCGCCGCCGAGGCCCACTACGACAGCCTGATGGTCGTCGCGATGGTCGGCTCCCTCTTCGCCGCCACGTCAAAGCGCCTCCCTCTCGCCTTCTTCCTTCTCGCGCTGGCCGTTCAACTGAAGTTCATCGCTATCCTGCTCCTTCCCTTGCTCATCATTGAAGTTTGGAGAAAGCGATCGTATCCGCTTTCGAAGCGACCTTTCGTTCCCCTCCTCACCTTTGCCGTCACGCTGCTTCTCCCCGCACTGCCCTTTCTAACAACTCTCCCCTCCTGGCTGAACGGACTCAGCCACTTCGCCAATACCAGCGCCTTCAACGGCCCGCTCTTCACCTTGATCAGCCTGAGCGGCCTTTCGCCGGAAAGCACCCGTCCGCTCTGTTATGCCGCCTTCGCCTTCGGCTTCCTCGTGCTACTGATCGCATCCTTTCGTGGTCTCTCGTTGCTCGAATCCTTCCACGTCGCACTCACCCTCCTGCTCCTCTGCTCACCCATCGTCCACTTCTGGTATCTGGCGTGGTTGATTCCCCTGATCACCCTGCGCCCGTCCTTCGGCTGGACGGTCGCCTCCGTCACCATGGCAGGCTACTTTCTCGCTTGGCACACCGAAGCCCGACACGGCTGGTGGGGCTTCGGCCATTTCACGGCAGCGACGATCTGGATGCCCGCCCTGATTGCCTTCGCCGCCCACCACCGGCAACTCATCCCCCGGGTCATCCACCATTTCAGAAAAGAGGAGTCGCCGGCAGCACCCAAGCGCCTTGGCATTGTCATCCCGACCCTCGATCCCGGCCCGCGGCTCCCTGAACTTGTCGAAGAACTTCGTCAGGAAACCCACAGCGGGTGCCCCATCATCCTCGCCGATGCCTCGGAAACTCCACCACCACCCACACTCGCCAGCTACCTCTCGGCACCAAAGGGCCGTGGCTGCCAGATTGCGGCCGGTATCGATGCCATGAATACCGATTGGGTTCTCATTGCTCACGCTGACACCACTCCACGACCCGGCTGGCATCGCGACCTACTCGCGGCCATCGACACCCATCCCGAGGCTTCCATGTTTGTTCTCGGGCAACGATTCGATCAAACCCGTCTCCGCACCCTCGTCGTCGAAATCCTCAATGAACTCCGCGTCGTCTTCGGCGGTGTCGCCTTCGGTGATCAAACCATGGTCGTGCGCCGCTCCGCGCTGGAAGCTTCCGGTGGCTTTCCTGCTCAGGAGTTGATGGAAGATGTCGAAGCCAGCCTCCGCCTTCATACTCGCGGCCGCATCATCTACCTCGGACAGGAATGGAAAGTCTCTGCCGTCAAATGGCAGTCCAATTTCTCCAAACGCTTCGTTACGGTGCTTCGGCTTGTCGCCACCTATCAACTCGCACGATTGGGTGGCCCCAAAAAAGCAGCCCACTGCGCCCGCCGGCTCTACGCTGAATACTATTCCTGATCCAACAGACGCCCGCTCCCGGTTCGCTTCACCACTTCGTCCGCGCCGTAGATCATGATCACGTCTCCCGGCTCAATGCGTTCGTTCTTGTCGGGCGCCCCAACGAAAGCGCCGCGCTTGTGGTGGATCCCAAGAACCACCACCCCGTGGTCGGATGGCCTCGACTCCATCAAGGCTTTGTTGGCGAATGGATGCCCTGCTTCGACTTCCACTTCCGAAACACTGAAGCCCTCCTTGAGGTTGAGCAGCACTTCGTAGTCAAGGGCCTCGATGACACCCACCATCTTCAGCGACCTCTTCATCACCGCATCCAGGGGCCGCTTGATCCAACCGACGTTCATCAACAGGCCGAATGCCACAGCCCCGCCGATGATCAGAAACAACAGCAAACCCAGGGGCAGGCCGTCCGGATCATTCCTCGTCATCGTCACGATCAGGGTCGCCAAGGCCGACGTCAGGCCAATGTTTCCAGAAATGATCAGATGAAGGATGATCCGTCGGCGAACCGGATGATCGACCACCATCTCGGCTTCAAGAGTCGTGAAGCCCACCCCGAAGAAGGCCGACGATGCTTGAAACCTCGCCGCCGCTTGGGACATCCCGGTGAGCACCAGGGCGTTCGAGCCCAACTGAACGATTAACAGGGCCAACACCACGATGACCAGCAATGCGAGTAGTGGAACGATCATATCTTTGACAAAATCTGGTTGAGCTTTTCCTCAAGTGTCGTCGTCAATATTCCCGCCCCGCCTTTTGCGGGCAGCTCACCATCAGCCAGCATCTGACTTACGTTCAATGCCTCCCCTGCCACCACCCGCGCGACTCTTGAGGTCGGGTATTCGGGGAAACCGAAGAGATCCTCCTCGAGTTTCATGACCGTCTCCGCGTGTCGATCCAGCGTCGGATTCTCCAGCAGATAGTCACCGATGTAGCTGTGGGCTTGGAGCGCCGCAAACACCCGATCGAGATCATCCAGCAATTCGATCCGCTGCTTCTCCGTGGGAACGTTCTTCTCGTCGAGCAGGCATTTCCGGATGCGGTAGCGCTGGGCTCTGACCCGCTCCGGTGGCGTGACCGCGCGCGGATCGCTGCCTCGACGACCCTCCACCTCGGCGAGCAAGGTACTACAAAGATAGTCGAGACGCTCCTGCAGCGATCCCGTGCCCGCCTTGCCGAGAAACTCGGTTTCCTTCAATGCGAGAACGCCACTTCCCAAGCGCAGGATCCGATCATCGACCGGCATGGCTGGCCGCGGCGTCCAACCGATCCGGTCCTCCAGTCGCGATAGTCGTTCATTGAAAGTCGCCTCGACCTCCGGCCCATGGCGGAAGCGCATGCCAATCGGAACCAACCAGGCCCGCTTTCCCTCAGGCAACTTTGCAGCCACTTTTAAAAGGATTGAGGCCACGCCTTCATGAAGTGGATCGAGTCGTTCATGATGGTGATAGATCTCCCCCTCGGGATACATCACCAGCGGCTTTCCTTGCTGCAGCAGGCCCATCGCGGTTTTGATCGCCGACAGGTCCGGACCGTCCCGATCCACCGAGAAAATGCCCATCGACTGGAGCGCCCACGCCCCTCGCTTGCTGATTTCGAAAACCTCCCGAGCCGCCATGAAATGAAGCGGCAAGTGGTGCCGCCCCCCGACTTCCAACATTACATGCGGGTCGGCATGATCGGCATGGTTTGGAGCGAGAATCACGGCGTCGCCTTGCGACACAAGCTTCCCAAGCTCGTCGAAGCCCTCGTTCTCGAGTTGCCCGATCCGGTACTTCTTCAAGAGGATCCGCCGATTGGCCCACAAGCCCAGCGGTCGAAACCATGATCGCCACAAGGGCGGTCGGAACGTGTAGGGAAGGTCATTGCGAAGTCTCCGCATGGGCTCTTGCTACAAGGATTCCGACCCTTGGAGAAATGGAAAAGCCCGCGCGAACTGAACCCTTGAAATTCGGTCAACCGAGGCGTTGCTGTCCTACGTGATCGCGTTACTACGGATATCTTTACTAAGCCTACGCGATCTCGCAGCTTGTTCACGTTGCTGCAAGGCGACAGCCACCATGCCGAAAGACCATCGCCCGCTACGGGTCGGATTCCTCTTTCTCCCCATTCTGACCAGCTTGTTCCTCCATCCTTCTGCAAACGCAGCGGCGAACGTGAGGGAACCCCAGCCCATCACCGACCAAGTCGTGGTGAGACCGATCATTGTCAGGAAAAACGCCTCGACGCTTGCCAATTTCATGGGCTCTCCAAGCTCCGAAGCCTACATCAAGGACCAGATCAACCGCATCTGGGCCCAGGTTGGTGTCGAAATCGTCTGGCGTGACGAGGTCGAGTATCTCGACAGCTTTGCTTACGACGGCAGCCCGGGAAACTACTCGTCAAATGCACGGCCCCAGGGTCACCTTTCGACAATCGTGGATGCCGCGGGAAGCCCCGCTCAGAGCGGCAATCCGATCGAGCTGAACATGTTCTTTGTCGGAATCAGCGCCGGATTTCCCCAGCTGAACGGGAATACCTGCGCCGGTCTCGCCTCGCTCGACCGCAACGGCTCCACCCTCTACGTCGGAGGCAATCTCTTGGGCTGGAACGGTGGACGGGACGTCGTGGCGAGCGTGATCGCTCACGAAATCGGTCATAACCTCGGGCTCAGTCACTATGCGGCCGACATCTCGAATCTGATGTATTCCGGCAGGAATGGAGACGGTGAGGAATTGATTCCGACGCAGGAGTCGATCATCTACACGGATCGATCCGGAATCGATGGCTTCGACTTCCTTCAGGCGCTTCCACGCGAACTCAACTTCGCCGTCTGGGCAGAGACATTCGGCCTTGAGGAAGGAGCCAGCGGAGATGATGACGGCGATCGACTGAGCAATGCTTTCGAGTTCCTCTACGGCAGCTCGCCGGTCGACTTCACCCCGCACCCTTCGCCGACGGTCACGGCCGGTGGTCTGGTGTGGAACCTCAACAAGGAGCCCGACGCGGTCGACGACGGCTTTGCCTACGAAGCTGAAACCAGCATCGATCTGAACGCTTGGAAGGGAGCGGGCACTTCAGGCAGCAACAGTTCCATCCTCAATGATGGCACGGATCGCTTCGAGGTCCTTCTCGCCGGGAACCTCGGCAGCAACTTCATCCGTTTCGACGTCAGCCTTCCGCCTGAAGCAGCCATCGCCTCCGGGATTGCGCCGCGCCTGACCGCGTTTCCCGAATCCGAAGCTCCCGTCCACTCGGGTTGCGGAGTCGGTGGCTGTGGTCACCGGACCGCCTATCCGGAGTAGGAGAAAATCGAGAGGTCTCAATGACAGAAAGATCCATCTACTTTGGCACAGCCGCCTTCGCTCCCTTCTCCAAGGCGAAGGGCAAAGGCCTGCCCGAGAGATCGGATAGCTCTTCAGCCAAAGCCTTGAGCTCGGGATTCCCTCCTGAATGCTTCGAAATGGTGGCCGTATCGCTCGCCTGCTCAAAACAGTAGGAGAACTCCTGATCCGCGCCTGCTGCCCCGCGATCCTTCATGTCGACGAAGCACTCGGTGAACTTCGTGATCAGCTCGTCGAACTGTTCGGTGGTGAGCTCGATTCTCACTTCCTTGAACTCCTTGCCTTCGCCCCAGGTGTCGAATGACAGCCAACCCTCCTTCATGATGGAGAAGCTGAAATTCTCGTCCCCCTTCTGAACCGCAAGCGTGTAGAGCCATTCAAGCTTCTGCGGAGGATTCGGCACCGCTTCGTCGCCCAACAGACTTCCGCCCGCGATCAGGAAGAGAACCATGCCGATCATCTTTTTCATCACCCGGGTGAAAATATCAGGACCAGGAGACGCCCCACAAGAATGGAAAACGAGGACAAACAGAATCGAGGCCCGACGAATCCTCCACGACTCCTTTTGAGCATGCGGGCCGAACCCTCTACCTACTGACGATTGAAGCGCGACACCTCGCGCTGCGCCTCGCGCAGTTCGACCTTCTTCTTCAGATCGTGGCGCTGGTCAGAGTGGGTCTTTCCCTTGCCCACGCCGATCTCCACCTTCACGCGTCGCTCCTTCCAATACATCCGCAGGCACGGAAGCGTGCAGCCTTTGACAGCGGACTCATGCTCAAGCTTGAGGATCTCCTTCTTGTTCAGAAGAAGCCGGCGCGGGCGCTTCGACTCGTGCTGGAACCAGACTCCGGCCGTTTGCCAGGGCTGGATGTCGCAACCGTAGAGAAAGACCTGGCCGTTTTCGACGCGTGCAAAGGCGTCGGCGATGTTCATCTTTCCGGCGCGGATTGATTTGACCTCGGTCCCACGAAGCTCCAGACCGGCCTCATAGGTATCGCCGATGTGGTAATCCCGGCGAGCCTTCCGGTTGTTGGCGATCTCCGAACTCATGGCTGACCAGGCACCACCTTCAGGGCGGCGCCGGATGCCCAGCTTACTGGTTCATCTGCTCACCGACGAGCTTGATTTTGCCCTCGATGATCTCCTGAAGAGCGATATCAGCGGCTCCCATGCTAGGTACCGTGGGAATCAGAGGCGAACGACCGCTATTCAACTGCCGAACCCTCTTGGAAACCATATTTACCAAGACCAATGGGTCGGTCACAACTTCCGCCGCCTTCTCAACAAGATCGCTTTTCATGGGTGTGCCTGCAAACCGGGAATGAGGCTTCGGCTGCTCGATAGGAATAATATTATCGGGAGTCATGCCGTGCCT